>SHZC01000042.1 GCA_009692505.1 Myxococcales bacterium | reverse complement strand
CCGTTGAGGCGAGTGATACCGTCCGCTTCGGTGATGCGAAGAAAACGTTCGAGATCGAGGCCGCGGAGGTCGAGCCGCGGTCCGAGTTGGTCCTTGTTGAGGGCGCCGTGATCGAGCACGTCGACGAGCTTGTTGACCCGCTGAGAGGTGATGAGCCCGCTCCCGGGCGTCGCCGACATGGCGGGCGCGGCCGAGGGCGGCTGAACGACTGGAGCCTCGTCGTGGCTGGTCTTCTTGGAGGCGCGCTTGCCGGGGGTCGCCGCCTTCTTCGCGGCCTTCTCGGCCTTCTCGGCTTTCTCGGCCTTCTCGCCTTTGGCGATCTTCGGCGCCGCTCGCCGCACGGCCGCCTTCTGGATCTTGTCCCGCTCGGCGCGATCCTTCTGGGCGACGAGGATGTCCTCGACGGTCACGCCCGGGGTCGGCTCGACGTGGGACCGGCCGGCGAGTTGGTCAGAGACGAGCTTGCGGAGCTTGTCGGCAAACTGCGGATCCAGCGCGAGCTGTCCGCCTGCCTCTTTCAGGATGCTGCGCCTGAGCAGATCCCGAAGGAGCTGGGGAAAGGTCATCTCGTAGAACTTGGCGGCGCCACCGAGGAGGCCACGCCCGGCACCCGCACGCACACCGGCGACGGGACCGGGGTTAATAACGGTCGCCTCGACGAGGAGGCGGTCGAAGGTCTGCGTGATGCCCAGACGGCGCCACAGCTGGTCATTGAGGACCGTCAGGGCGGAGGGATCGATCGCGGCGAGTTCGGACAAGTGGGCGCTCCTCGAGTCGGTTGGAAAGATCAACGGACCGATTCTTTCTCTCAGGTCGCGTCCCGCGCAAGTCGAAAGCCCAAATCTGCTGCAGTCCGGCCCGCCAGAGCGACGTCTCGGACCCAGAGCGGGCGGCTTCCAGCGGACGCACAAAGGAACGATCCCCCGCGTACAATCACGCGATCCGGGCCGTCGCCCGCGAAGGTTGAGGTCCACTCGCGCACGCCCCCGGCGAGATCGGCGACCCCATACGGCGAACAGTCTGTGGACGCGAGCCCCACCTTCGGAGGCCTCCCACTCGGCCAGGTCTCGGCGGTCACCGCATAGGTCGGCTCCCATCGATGGCCCCAAGGATAGACACGGCCCTCCGGTCCCCGTGCCGCCTTCTCCCACTCTTCTTCGGTCGGCAGGCGGTAGCTGAGCCCGTCCCGTTGGGAGACAAATTCGCAATACGCGAGGGCCGCCTCATGCGTGACGCAGGTGATCGCCTCGTCGGGATCCACCGGTCCGAACTCGGAGTCATGTCCCGGCAACTCGAGTTGTAGATCGCGGCCGGCGCGCCAGGCGAGGCGGCGACCGTCGGCTGACCTCGGAACGTAGGCGGCGAGGTCCGCCGGCTCCAAGACCGCGACGTGTCGGAGAAATTCGAGGTAGTCGCCGCAGGTGACTGGGTAAATCGAGATGAGGTAGTCCGGCAGTGCCTGCTCGATCATTGGCACGAACATCCCGGTCTGTGTGCCGAATCGAAAGGTGCCGACGGGGATGTGCACGAACCCTTTGGTGATCGTCCCGGACGGCATGAGGTTGAAGCGGAGTCGACTGCACTGACCCGCGGTGATGAGCACGGAGGCGACCAACGGCTCGTAACCCTCGCAGTGGGCCGTGAGGCGGTAGATGCCGTTTGGTAAACCATCTTGACGAATCGGGGACAGGCCTAGATCGCGAGGGGCCGACGGGACGAGGCGCCTGTTCTTGTCGAAGCACCGCCAGAGCTGAACCCTGGCACCGCGAGGGAGGGTCTCGACCTGGAGCGCCCCGTCGCCGGCGAGAACGGCCTGATATTGGCCATCGTCGAAGTCGGCGAGCATCCGCCGGTGAAAGGCTGCGGCCGCCTCGTCGTTTCGCTCGACGGCGCGTTCGTGGCGCAGGTGGAACTGTTCACAGAGCATCACGCGGGCTTCGGAGTTGTCCGCGTCCTTCGCGCACGCACGCATGAGCAGCGAGGTGGCCCGCGCCGACGCATCGGCCACCTCGATCTCGAGGGCTCGAAGGCGGGACTCGGCCTCCCAGAGGTCCTGTTTCTGCTCAGGAGGCCCGTCCGCGGCGCAGCGGGCGCGAGCGGTGAGCGCCGTGTCTCTGACCAGGGCGATGTCCTCGAGCAGGGATTGCTGACGCGCGATGGCCGCGACCCCCTGTGAGACGAGCTCGCTGACGTCGGGGGCCGGCTGGAGATCGGGTCGCGCCAACCACGTCTCGATCGCCAGGGCGAGCTCTCTGGCGTTGGCAAAACGCGCCGCCGGATCTCGCGCCATGCACCGCTGGCAGATGGCGTCGAGCTCGGCGGGGATGTTCTGCTCGGGCGCCCGCAGCCGCAGGGTGACGAGGGGCTCACCGAGCACACGCTGGACAATCTCCCGGTTCGTCTTGCCGATGAACGGCGGACGCAGCGTGAGCATGTGGTAGAGGATCGCGCCGAGGCCGTAGACGTCGGTGGTCGAGTCGATTTGATCGATGAGCCCCATGGCCTGCTCGGGCGCCATATAGGCAGGGGTTCCGATGATCTGGCCGTGAACGGTGCGCCACCGATCCGAGGTCGACCGCGTAGAGCGGGTCGCGTCGGAGACGACCTTGCAGAGGCCCCAGTCCAAGAGGGCGACCTCACCGAAGTCACCGACCATCACGTTTGACGGCTTGAGGTCGCGGTGAACGACGCCCCGTGTATGGGCAAACGCCACCGCAAGGCAGAGCTGGTGGAACACCTTGAGGAGGCGCATGCGGCCGAAGGCCTCGACCGTGGTCGGGTCCCCACGGCGCAACGCGGCGATGATGTCCTTCAGGCTGCGCCCCTCGATTCGCCGCATCACGAAGACGATTTGGTCGTCGAGTCGGCCGAGCTCGTAGACCGGGACGATGTTCGGGTGCTGAAGCTGCCCGGTGACCTGCGCCTCCTCCAGGAATCGAACGCGGTCCAGATCGCGGGCGGCCGACTTGCGGAGCACCTTCAAGGCGACGGGGCGGCCGAGGTGAAGATCCCAGGCCGCCAGGATTCGACCCATGGCCCCGCGAGCGATCTCGCCCTGAACCTCAAAGCGACCGCTCACGTCGAGGAGGCGCCCGATGAGCTCGTCGACCGTGGGCTCGCCCGCCCGCTCCCGTCGCGTGGACACCGCCGAGGTCCGGGGCACGGCGTCGTCGATGATCGTCTGGTCCTCGACCGCGGGCTCAATCCGGAGTTCCTCGGGCGCGTCGGTCAGCAGGCGCTCGACGTCGCGGCTGTCGAAGCCCATCTCCAGGAGGATGTCGTCGAGCGAGCGAGCGGGATCACTGAGTGCCGCGCCGATGTCTTCCAACACGCGGTCGGAGAGGTGAACGCGACGACGAAGTCGCTCCAGACGGTCGTCCATTGAGATCCTGATCTCCCGCGTGGGCTTCTGCTGCGACGGCGTTTCAGGTCGACCCGGCATGGGTGGGACGATACCTGACGTCGGCCCCACACTCCTATGCGAACGGCACTTTTCTTCGCGACCTCGGCACTAAAACCCCTCAGTTTCGATCCGACGCGCGCTCTCAGGGAACGTCGCCCGGAACCGCTGACCCATCTGCCGGGCCTCGGCCTTCCGACCCAAGCGGGACAGCGCCTCGCCCTCGCGAAAAAGGACCTCTTCGGCGAAGGTCGACAGCGACGCCGAGGCATTCAGGGTGTGCCAGTGCTCGACGGCCTCGATGGGGGCGTGCTCGGAGAGGAGTCGCCCCTGGCGGATGCGCGAGACGAGGGCGGCGTTCGACTGGCCGGCAGCGTCGGCGCGCGCGGCGAGGGCGGCTTGACCTTCGACCTGGCACGTCCAGGGGCGTTCGAGGGCGATCGCCGCTTCAGGGCTTGGGCCGCACGCGTCGATCCGGCGCGACTGACCTCGACCGAGCACGACCGCGACGCGCCACTGCTCGGTCATCGCCAGGACTTCGACGACCACGGTTCCTTCGGTTACGGAGACCAGCGTCGCGCCGTCATCTGTGGTCTCGACGGTGAACTGCGTGCCACGAACGCTGACGAGGGCGAGGGCGGTCTCCACCTCGTAACGCTGCGTGCTTGCGAGCTTGGGCACGGTGCTCTTGACGCGCCCGGAGGTCAGACGAAGACGGGTCTGGTCGGGAGTTGCAAACGCCACGATGACCTGTCCACGCTCGACCTCGACCTGCGCCCCGGAAGGCAGGAGCTGCGTGCCGGCGACCGTCTGTCCGATGGGCAGGACGCTCGCCGAGGGCTGTAGAACGACGGGGCCGACCGAGGTCGCGAGACTGCCGTTCGAGGGTCGGGCGCCCCACGTCGGGTCGGACGTCGGCTCGGGCTGAGCCAAATACAGGCCAAAGACCACGACGAGCGCGGTGGCGGCGATGGCGACAGGGCCAAGCGCGATCGGGCCCATGGAAAAGAGGCTCGTAGGCCAGGAGCGGCGAGCCGGCATGAGGCGGGGTTCGAGCGACCGCCAGAGGGCCTTGCTTCGGGCCTCGCTCAGGACCGGAGGGGCATCTCGCAGGGGCTCGAGGAGCGCGCGAAGTCGATCTTCATCGCGATCGGGGATCAAGGCGACTCCTCTTTGCTCGATGGGATCTCGATGCCCTGTTGTTCGGCGAGCCGGACGAGATCGGCGCGCGCCCGAGCCAGCCGCGTCAGGACGGTGCTGCGTGGGCACTCCAGGACCTCGGCGATCGTAGCCGTGTCGAGCCCCTCGAGCTCGTGCAAGACGAGCACCGTGCGCTTACGGACCTCGAGCTGGGCGATGCAGACCCGCAGCCGCGCAAGCTGCTCACGGTCGTGGGCCAACTGCTCGGGACTGACGCCAGCGTCGACGGCTGTCGTCAGCGACTCCGCTCCGGACTCCCGTCGGCGCAGCCACCATCGGCGGTGCTTGAGCGCGCGATTGACGGTGATGCGGAACAGCCAGGTCCTCAGTCTCGAGTGGCCGCGAAAACGACCGATCGACTGGTGCGCGGCGATGAAGACCTCCTGCGTCACCTCTTCGGCGTCCGTATCGCTCGTCACGAAACGGCGGGCGAGGCGGTAAACCTCGTCGCTGTGCTGACGAAACAGCTCGCGATAGGCGGCGGCATGACCCGCAGTGAGTCGAGCGATGAGCAACGCATCGGGATGAGCTTCGAGGCTTTCGCTTGGCACGGCATCGCGGACCATCGATGAATCCCAAGTCAGGCTTGTACCGAGCACCCGCGTCCCCCCGTCAATTCGGTTCTGAACGCTTGGTCCCCCCTAAGGCATAGCCGATTTCACGGGTCAATGATCGAAAACGCAGCCGAGCTCGAACGAAACGCCGGTGCTGATGGGGTCGACCCCCGCCGGGTGCGCGCGCAGGGCCGGGCTCAGGCAGATCTCGAGGCAGCCGACGAGGCGGGCACCGGCGGAAAACTTCGCCTCGAGACCGACGTGCACGGGGGTCAACCTGGACTCGGCGGAGGGGGAGACGGGTAGAAACAGACTCGGCCCCAAGCTCAGCTCGGCGCGCAGGGGCGTGGGCAGAAACCGCAGCCCGAGTCCGCCACCGATCTCGAGGTGGTGCGGGTGCCCTTCGCTCAAGAGCAGGGCACCGTCGATCCGAGCGAAGAGCGCCTCGGAGAGTGCCTGGCCTATGGTCACGGCGATCCCCGGCAAGACCTGCCCGCCGAGAGCGACGAGCGTGGGCCCGAGGGCGAGGCGGGTTTGCCCCACGGCCGCGCTCTGCGAGTACGAAACCTGGCCAACGGTCCCTTCCTCGTTGGGGCCCCGGAGCGTGACGGAGTCCGCCGCGAGGCCCACACTCGGCGGAAAGAGCGGCGGCTCGGGCACGATGAGGTTCGGTTCTGCGGGCAGGGGGTCAATCGGCGGCGCGCGGAGGTCGTCGAGCTCAGACTCGGGCACGGCCGGTCGACGAAGGCTCCGGGAAGGCCGCTCCAAGAGTGGCGTGACGGCTCGGCCCGACCCCGCTTTCGCCTCAGCCAGAAACTGCACATGGAGCGCGACCATCTCGACGGCGTCTGCGGCCGGGAGCTGCTCGATCGCGACGGCGTCGAGGGTCGTCATGAAGTGCTCCGGGCGCGGTCTGAGGCGGAGGAGGTGCATGAGCAGCTGCCCGTCTGGGTCACGCTCGGCCCAGAGCAGCCCATCGTCACCTTTGCCCAAAAGTGCGGCCGCGAGCAGGGCTCCTTTGGGCGCGTCTATGCCGCTGAGCGAGCGCGTGTCAAAGACGGGGTTCTTCAGCGTCAGACCCGGCCAGACGCGCTCCGTGAGCAGCGGGTCGGGGCCATGCCTTTCGCCCGGCGGCTGGGGCACGGCAAAGAGCGGTGAGAGGGCGACGGTCAAAGCAAAGGCGAGCGCGGTCAGAGTCACCTCCCGAGCCTGAGCCCGGCGCGGCGGGTGGTCAATGCACGTCCGCGGGCCTCCGCGGTACACCTGCCCGCGGAGTGTGGTAACGGTGCCGCGATGCACGCACGTCCGGTGATCTCCTCGCTCGTCGGTGGGGGCGGTGCCCTCGCCCTCGGCGTCGTCGCGCTCCTCTCGGCGTGTGGTGCTTCGCCAGACGGGACGGGCAAGCGCCTGTGGACTCGAAAAACAGAGGTCAAGAACCCTGCGGCCGCGGAGCCGTGGCAGCGCCTCGACACCCTGCACGACGTTTATCTTCGAGGCGGGCTGGCCTCGTCGGGCGCGCGACCCCGCCTCGCGCTGACGGTGGAGGGCACCGACGACTGCACAGACGAGCTCCTCGCCAAAGCCCGCGCGCCGTTTGACGGGGGCAAGGCCCTGCCGCTGACCCTCTTCATCGATCCGGCGGCCCTCAGCGTCCGTGCGGCGGCGAACCCCGCTTCCACGACGGAGATGGTGGGGCGGCTCTCCTCGGAGGCGCACGCGGTCGGCCTGCAGGTGATGCGTGACCTCAGCGGTCATCGCGCGCACCCGGCGGCCCTCCGCTCGGCCCTGTCGATCCTCTCCGAGCGGCTCGCCGTGGACCTGCGCGAGTCGGGCTGGAGCGACGCGAGGCCCCCGCTCTTCTGGCGTGGCGAAACGAAGGATCCCGACCTGCTCTCGATGTCCGGCGCGACCGATCGTCCCCTCATTCTTCAGAGCTTGACGCTCGATGTGAGCGTGCCGGAGACGGCCGCCCTTCGGCTCCGAGACGAGGCCCGTGATGGCGACATCGTCACGCTGCACGCGCCCGACGGACACTGCGGCATCGGCACCGCGCTCCCGGCGCTGGCCCGGGCTCTTGAGTCCCGCGGCCTCGATGCTGTGACCGTGCCCACCCTGCTCGACCGAGAGCTCGACGCCTACGAGGTCGCCCGCGTCGTGCGGTTTGATGGCCCCGCCTTGTCCGAGGTCTGCCGAGCCGCGCTCAAGCTGCCTTCCGAGCCCTCCGGTTCCGGTCGAGTCCACTTTGGCCTGGTTGACCGCATCTTGAACGATGGGGCCACGCGCGTCTTGCCGCTGCCGGGGCCGGGTGACTCCTCGGGGCGTTTCCAGGCTCTCGGGCGAGAGGTCGCGGAGCGGCTCTGGTCCTTGCGCGCGGAGTGGCGGGCCTTGCCGGCATGCGCGGTCGCCGTGCCGCCCACGTCCATTCTCTCGCCGGTGACACCCGATGTTCGGGTCTATGTCGTCGGCGACGCGGGCGTCTTTCGTCGAGACGCCCGCGCGCTCGGTGCGCCCGATCATCCCGTGGTCTTCCCGACCCGCGCCGAGCTCGCGCGCATCGAGTCGCGGCAGCGTTTGCCCTGGCGACTGCGGGGTCTCGTCGAGCAGACCCTCGAGCAGCTCACCTTGGAGTTGCCCCTCCTCGTCGAGGCCCGCGCGACCACCGCGCTCGTGCTTCGGACTCGCCTGGAACCCTCGGACGCGGACGGCTCATCCGGCGCGCGCGCACGCCTGAGCGACGCCGTGGGGGGCTACGTTCAGCTCGTCGAGTTCTCGATGGGCGAGTACCTCTTTCTCTCGCAGTTCGTGCCCCAAGAGTCGGCCTCTCTCTCAGCCGCGGCGAGGGGCGGCGACGGCAGCCTGCGCGCGGGCCCGGTGCTCGTCCTCCCCGGTCGCGCCGGAAGCAAGCCGACGTTCGCTCACCTGGCCTCTGCCGTCTCTCCGCACCTCGGACTCCGGCCCGAGGATCTGATCGCCCGCGTCCTCCTCTCCGGCAAGAGCCTCTCGCCGGGTGATCTCGTCGCCGTCGAGCCCGCGGCCCCCTCGTCGTTCCCGGAGGTGTCTATCGGCGCCGACACAAGCAGCGGCCGGGTCGCGCTTCGTCGTCGACTCTCCCTCGCGCTGCGAAAGAGCGCGCGCTCGGGTACTTGGCTGCGGCCCGGCGATCACTTCGTCTCCTCGGCGGACGCCCTCGGCACGTTGTCGCTTCGGGTCGTAGCCCCCGCCGGCGTCTATGTGCCGAACGACGGCGCGTTGCCTGCGTGGAACCGTGACGGCGCGGACTGAGGTGGAGCGGACCGAGACGCGGACCGAGACGCGGACCGAGACGCGGACCGAGACGCGGATTGACCTCGACCCCAAAACACTCCATTTTTGGTTGGCCAAGACTGCCTGACCCCTCCTCCCGTCCCCACCCAATGACCGTGCAGGTCCGTAGTGAACGAGCTGATCCTTCGGTTGTCCCGCAAGCACTATGAGCGCGGGCGGAACTTCGAGATCCTCGACAAGAGCGACGAGGCCATCGAGGCCTATCGGCAAGCGTGCGCGCTCTCGCCGACCTTCTTCGAACCGTACTTCTGCCTGGGTCGACTGCTCGCGAGCGTGGGTCACACCGAGGAGGCGCTGGTCCTCCTCAGTCGGGCGTTGACCTTCGGCGAGGACCCAGAGGTGATCGAGTGGCGTGGATACGTCTACGGGCGTCTGCGGCGATTCGAAGAGGCACTCTCCGATTATCGTCGGGCGATCCCGGGCGGGCCTCCGGGCGTGCGTGTCAACGGGGGTCGGATGCTTTTGGCGATGGGTCGTTACGATGAGGCCCGCGAGATGCTCCAGGAGAGCGCGGATCCGTCGGCCCTGCCGCTCCTCGACGCGCTGCCTCGGTATCGGGAGTTTGGGATTCGGCACGGCCGGGGGGACACTCGGCCGACCGCTCGGCGTCGCAAGGCCGAGCGCGCCGCGCCGAAGAAGGGGAAGGGCCGGAGCGGGATCTCATCGAATGACCCGGCCAATGACGACGAGGACGTGCCGGGTCACGTCGTTCCGCATGACGATCCCATCGACGATCCCCGGGCGGTCCGTTACCTCTTCGGCGCGACCTTGGTCATTGGCACGCTCGGCGATGGGGGTCGGGTAATCAACCCGCCGACCTACCTCCTGCTCACGTACCGCCACTGCGCGGTCACGCTGGTCCGCGTCGTGCGCCTGATTCGCAGCCGCGGCCTGCACTTCGACGGGGTCGCCGGCACCGGCCCGCATCATGGCCCGGTCGCCGCGGCCATGGCCGCGCTGCTCGACTTGCCCCTCGTCGAGCGCGCCCTTGCCGGGCAGCGGGTGCTGCTCGCGAGCGCGGTCGTCTCGGGGCCCGAGGAGGCGCGCCAACTTCGTTCACCCGTCGAGGCGGGCGGCGGCAGAGTGATTCATCTCGCGCTGGGGTTCGTGTCCGCGGGTGATCCAAGCCGCGCCGAGCCGGAGCTCATCGGCCTCGCCGCCCGCACCTCCGTCGAGTGGTATTGCGTCGAGCCCTGGTCGCGCCTTGTGCAGGACGACTCGACACTGAGCACAGGTGATCCAGACTTCATCGTCGGGCCGCCTTCAATCGACCCCAATACGGCGCGGGTTACGACCGCCCTCGTCGACGCGTGCTCAAGGCAGAAGAGTGATCCGTTCGCGACCCAAATCCTCGACTACTATCGGCGGCATGAACAATTACGCGCCTTCGACCGCGCCGGTCAGCCACCCGACCTTCCAGGCCCGTAATCTAGGGTTATGACGCTCAAACCTCGGCCCATCTTCGGCCTGCTCACGGCACTGTTCTCCCTCGGCCTCATGAGCTGCGCCGAGGTTGACGACGCGCCGCGCGGCGTGGAGGCTCGCCCAGACCGGGTCGAGTCGACGGCGGCCAAGGATCTGGGCTTCTTCATCTCCGCCGGCGCGCCCGTCATCAAGGCGGAGCCTGCGCCGGCACCAGCTTCGGTCGACCCGCCCTCGAGCCCGACGGCCAGGACGGACGGCGGATCAAGAGGCGCGCGTCCGCCGACGAATACGCCGAGGCGCGACTCGCCGAGCAGCCCGAGACGCGAGGTCATCAATCCGGTCGAGGCGGCGGTGCGTGCTCACTTCGGTGACGTCGAGGCTTGCTACGGGCCGGTCGCGTTGAAGGACAACACCGTCGCGGGCCGGATCACCTTGCAGTGGACCCTCGGGGCGGAGGGCAAACCGACCGCCGTCGCCGTCGTCTTGGACACACTTTCCGACCCTGCCGTCGCGACGTGCTTGAAGGCACGGGCCCGAAGCTGGCAGTTTCCGGCTCCGACGAGTGGGGTTGCCGTGGTTCGTTACCCCTTCGACTTAAGAGTCCAGTAGCGCGAAGGGGAGTGAAGCCGTGTCCGCCGTTGAGCGCGTTGCAGCCGTGGCGGCCGGTGTCGTGCGCCAGATCGTCGTCCCCCAGATTCTCGTCCCGTCGATGGGGGCTGCGGTCGGCGTCTGCTTTTTCGAGGCGCTGCACGCGATGGCGTCGTCGCCCAACCTCGCTACGGCCGCGGCGACGACCTTCGCGATCCTCGGGCTGACGGGGCTGCCGACTTTCTTGGCCGCGCTCGTCGTCTGCACGGTGGGCGCAGGCCTCGCCGCCGCATGGGCCAGATCCCAACCGAAAGCGACGCCCATCGCTCCCGAACGCCGCATCGCGCTCGGCCTCTTTCTCCTCGTCTCGTGCACTGCTCTCACCCTTGGGCTTCAAGCCGCCACGCTGGCCTTCGCAGGCGCCTTCAAGCGCCCCGTGTATCAGGGGCTCGCCGTGGGGCTCTGCGGCACCGGCCTCGCCCTTGTGCTGCTCGTGGCCTCCTCGCCGGTCATCGCCGTGCTCGCCTGGCCGATCCGCGCTCTCCGTTCCAGGCTCGTTCGGTTCGCGCCGTTCGCGATGTTGGACCCGGCCACTGCCCTGGGCGCGACGGTCCTCGTCAGCGCGACCGCCCTCCTCGCCACGGCCACAGCCCCGGACCTCAAGCCCGAGTGGACGACGCTGGATCTCCGGCCCATCCAGCTCGGCGTGCTCGGTCTGGCGTGCTTTGGTCTTTCTCGAACCCTCTTGCCGCGACGCATCGTACACACCCGTCGTGCCGCGTGCGTCTGCTTAGGGTTCGCAGTCCTCCTGGGCGGCGCGCTCGGCTACTCCCGAGGCGCCCTCAGCCGCGACGCCCGGCTGCACCTCGCCCTCGACCGGGACACGATCGCCACGGGCCCGCTCCTCCATCGCCTACGAACCCTCATGGACGAAGACGGGGACCGTGTCGCTTCGCGCTGGGGCGGGGGTGACTGCGATGACCGCCGCCGCGACCTCCGGCCCGGCGCTTTCGACGCGCCCGACGATGGACGAGATCAAAACTGCACCGGCGCGGATCTGCACCTCGCCGACGATCCCGCGGCGGCGCCCCAGCCCCGAAGGCCGACGCCGCCGTCCGCGCCTCAAGCCCCGTCGAGCCTGAACGTGGTGTTCATCACGCTGGACGCGGTGCGCGCCGATCTCGCCTTCGAGCACATGCCCAACCTTCGGGCGCTTGCGGCCGAGGGCGTCGACTTCCAACGGGCCTACAGCCACGGCGCAGCGACCTACTGGTCCCTACCCGCGCTCCTCGCGAGCAACCTGCCGAGCCGCATCGAGATGGGGGCCGATCAGACCCCGGTGGAGGGCGAGGTGCTGCTGCCTGAGGTCCTCCGCGACGCCGGCTGGTTCACCGGCCTCTTCGCCAACGTCACGGTCTTCTTCGTGCGGGGCCTGCGCCAGGGCAGCCTGGTCGCGAACTACGAGACGAGCGAGTTCACGCACCACGGGGACCGACCCGGCTCCGAGCACCTCACCGACGGGCTCCTGGCGTTCATCGACGCCCGAGGCGGCACTCTTGGCGCCGGGCCTGGCGTCAAGCCCTTCTTCGTCTGGGGTCACTACTACGACCCCCACGATCCCTACTTCGAGGTGCCCGGCTTCCCCGCCCACGATGGCTCCGAGGAGGGGCACTATCGGGCGATTCTCCAGTACACCGATCTGCACCTCGGGCGGCTGATGGACGGCCTCCGCGAGCGTGGCCTTTGGGACCGGACCGTCGTCGTGGTCACGGCTGATCACGGCGATGAGTTCGGCGATCACGGGCATCGACACCACGGTCGGACCCTGTATGAGGAGATGGTCCACGTCCCGCTCGTCGTGCGGGTGCCGGGCCTCTCCCCGCAGGTCATATCGGCCCCGATTGGGCACCTCGACGTGGCCCCGACCCTGCTCGAACTGCTCGGTGTGCCGGTGCCTTCGCGCTTCCGGGGAGCCTCCTGGGCGCCGCACCTGCTCACCGGGTCGAAGGCGCCCGTCCGACCCGTCTACGTCGAGGTCTTCCCCGACTCGAATTACGGCAGCCATCAGGTCGGCGTAATTGACGGCGACCAGAAGCTGATCCACCGACTGAGCGAGGGGGTCTTCGAGGCCTACGATCTCAAGCTCGACCCATCGGAGTCGAACAACATCTTCGACGACGGAACCCAACGTGACGGCCTCTTCGAAGACCTCATGCGGTACGAGGACCACCACCTCTACCACTTGGCGCAGGGCAAGTCCGGCGCGCTCTTACCCCCCGGCGCGAAGGTCAAGCCCGGCGCCCGACGCTGACGGCCACTCAGCCGCCCCGACGTGACTCGTAGAGCCGAGTCGCCGCCTCCTCGGTCGTCAGGTAATGCAAGAGCGCCCGGCGATAGAGCTGGGCCACCGGGATCTGCTCATGCGCGGCGATGCGGGCGTAGGTGTCGAGGACCTCCGGCGTGAGCTTCACCGACATCATCTCGAGCCTACCCAACAGCGTCTCGAGCTGTTCGAGCGCGAGAGAGAGCGAGGACACCTTGAAGTCCCCCGCGGCAATCTTCGCGCGCATCCGCTCCGTGAGATCAGCCGAGGTGAGCCACTCGCCATCGAGGTAGATCGACCCTCGGTCGATGTCGATCTCCATCGCATTGTCCGACATATACATCTCCTGCCCCAAGGTCTGACGACCGTAGCATTTTTCAGTCCCGATCGGCGGCGGCTCGACGGAGGCGGTCGACGATGGCCTCGCCCAGGCCCTCCTCCGGGATCGTCGAGACGGCGATACCCAACAGCGGCGCGTGGTCGAGGCGACGCAGGCCTTGAAAGAGGCGGGCGGCGGCCTCGACGAGCGAGCCTTCCCGGCTCAACCAGAAGACCTCGGCGAAGCCCGTCGGATCCACGTCGCCGAACGCCAGGAGGGCCTCGAACGGTCGGGCCTCTCGGGCGTTGAGCCGGACGGGCAGACTCGGCGCGTAGTGGGAGCGCGAGAGGCCGGGTGAGGCGTGGCCGAGCGCGTCGTCCGGGCCGTTTACGAATCCGTCAACCAGCTTGACGACCGTCTGGAGCGCGGCGCGGGTCACGGCCCCCGGGCGGAGCAGGCGCACGCCGTCGTCGTCGATGGAGACGACCGTGGACTCGATGCCGAGCGCGCAGTCGCCCCCGTCGACTACATATTCGAGGTCGGCGCAGGCGTCGCCGAAGTCTTGCCGGACGTGCTCGGCGCAGGTCGGGCTCACGCGGCCGGAGAGGTTCGCGCTCGGCGCGACGATCGGGCGGCCGAAGGTCTTCAGCACGCCTTGCATGAATGGGTGGGCCGGCGCCCGGATCGCCAGAGTGGACAGACCGGCGCTCGCGAGCAGCGAGACCTCGCACCCCGCTCGCCGCGGCAGGACGAGCGTCAGCGGCCCCGGCCAGAAGCGTTCCATCAGGGCTTGAGCGCGTGCGTCCACCTCTACGAGCGCGCCGGCGGCCTCCACGTCCTTGACGTGCGCGATGAGTGGATTAAACGTCGGGCGTCCCTTGGCGGCATAGAGGCGCGCGACGGCCTCGTCGTTGGTGGCGTCGGCGCCGAGGCCGTACACCGTCTCCGTGGGCAAGGCGACGAGCCGTCCGCGCCCGAGCACGGCGGCTGCGAAGTCGAGGTCTAGACCGACGCGCATCGCCTCACCAGGCCTTCTCGATGCGGCTTGAGGGGTAGTAGTGGTGCAGGATCTCCTCGTGGGTCTCGCCCGTGGCGGCCCTCCCGATGCTCCCGTGCTGACACATCCCGACGCCGTGGCCGAAGCCCCCGCCCCGGAACGTAAACGTCGACGGCGCGTGCCCGGGCACCCCGTCCCGCGTCACGATGAAGAGGCCGCTCTTCAAGTGCCCGAGCAGCTTGCGGTTGGCGTACTCCCCCCGGATGACGTGTTTGCCCTTGAGCCCCTCATACTCGATGACTAGGGCGCGGCCGCTTCGCCCCCGCTCGACGACACGGATCGCGATCACGTCTCCGATGGGCGCGCGCTGGTTGACGGCGCGCGTCACGTCGGCCCCGCTTCGGGTCGCTGTCCACCGAAACACCCCGCTCCGTGAGCCGCTCGGCGCGCAGCTCGCGCCCTTGGGGGGATGGTCGATGAAGTGCGCGACGCCCGTCTCATCCGGGCCGATGGGCGAGGGCCCCTCGGGGGTCTCCGCTACGCCCGAAAGCGTGGGGTTCGGGCTCCCGCCCCAGTACCGATCGAAGGCCTCGGAGTGACCGCCGCAGTTGCTGCTGTAGACCGTGTCCACGAGCCCCCGATCGTCGAAGAGCAGCTGACCGCGCGTCTGACGCACCGCCGCTGTCGTCCGAGGGTGCTCCTTGGTCTCGCCGCCGTAGACCTGACAGTGGGTGTCGGCGCAGAGGAGATACGGATCGCTGCGGTGCCGCGTGCCCACCTTGGCCAACAGCTGTCCACGCGCGGCGACGGCCTGCGCCGCGAGCGCGGCCTCCGGAGAGCCGGCCGGGATCTCCGCGGGCACGATCCCCTCAAGCAGCGTCTCGGCGTTGGCCACGTTGACCACCGCGAGTCGACCGTCGTTGCCGATCGCCAGGTAGGCGTCGCCGAGGTAGCGGCGGTCGGCCGTCCCGTGGTGGGAGGTGCCCCGACCGAACTCCACGGCCTCGAAGTCCACGGTGGCCTTCTCTGTGGGCGTCAGCCAGAGGATGTCCCGGGCCCGGATCTCCAGGCCGGAACGCTCCTCGCGGGCGACGATCCACCCCGTCGGTCGCTGCACCGGCTCGGAGATCACCTCCCCGAGGAGCGGGCCTTTCGCTGAGAGCAAAGCGACCCCGGCCTCGGCTTCTGCCGCCGTCGCCTGGGGATCAATCGCGACCGTCAAGCTGCGCGTGTCGAGCGTGCGCCCGGCGATGCCGATGAGCGCGCCGCCCTCGAAGATTTTGACCTCGTGACCGGCGTCCTGCCACCGCTTGCGGACGACCGCGGCTCGAGACAGCTCACCGGCCGGCAGACGCTCGGCGACGACCCAGTGGCGCACCGTGCCGAGCTTCGATTCCTCGACCGTCACGACGAAGCGGGCCGAGGCCGGCGCGCGGATTCGGGCGCCGTCGTCCGCGCTCGGCAGCAAGGTCAGCGGCTTCTTGCTGGAGAATCGTATAGTCTCTTGACCTTCCGTGACGCGGATGCTCACGAGCGGCTCGCCCTTGCGGTCGAAGATGACCTGGTTCGAGTACAGGACCGCGAGGCGATCCTTGCGGGTCATCTGACTGGTGGCCTCGGGGTTCTGGCCGCCGATGGCCGCAATGGGCAGGACCGTGGCCAAGAGGATAGCCAGGAGCGACAGCGGGGGACGGCGACAGAAGAGGGACATGGGCGTTTCGGAAACCTAACGAACCGCGGGGACCTGTACTACAGTCGGCTCGGTGCGGAACACAACGTTTTCAGGGGCTGATTCGGTTTGAGCGACCTTCCAAAATTCCAGCCCCTCCCCCCCGATTTGAACGAAATCTACGCGCCTTCGGCCCCACGTGACCCGACGCGCCAGATCTTCGTCAACCGCGACCTCAACCTCGCGCACATCGAGACCGTCGGCTTCGACATGGACTACACGCTCGCGCCGTACCACCAGCACGCCATGGACGCGCTGTCCATCGAGATGACCGTCCGCAAGCTCATCGAGAACAAGGGCTACCCTGAGGAGATCCGCGAGGCCAAGCTCGACCACGCCTTCATCATCCGAGGGCTGGCGGTCGACAAGGAGACGGGCAACATCTTCAAGATGGACAGCCATCGCCAGGTCGGTCGCTGCTATCACGGCTATCAGCCGGTCGCGGTCGAGCGACGGCGCGAGCTGTATTCCGGCGCGCCGATCAGGCTGTCGAGTAAACGTTTCGCCTGGATCGACACCTTGTTCTCGCTGCCCGAGGCCACGCTGCTCGCCGGCGTCATCGAGCACTTCGAAGGCGCCGGCCGCCCGCTCCCCTGGAGCTATACGCAGCTCTTCGACGACGTGCGGGAGTCCATCGACGAGGCGCACCGAGACAACTCCTTGAAGGCGGTCATCACGGCGGACATCAAGAAGTTCATCAGCCGCGATCCGGACCTGCCGGCGACGCTGCACAAGCTCCGGAGCGCGGGCAAACGCCTCTTCCTGCTGACGAACAGCGAGTGGAGCTACACCGACGCGGTCATGAAGGATCTGCTCGACGGGGCGCTGCCTTTCTATAAGTCCTGGCGTAACTACTTCGATATCATCCTCGTCAGCGGCCGCAAGCCGCAGTTCTTCACGGAGAACGCGCCGTTCCTCGAGCTCGACGCCAACGGCGGACCGGTCGGCGAAGCGTTGAGCCTGGAGCGCGGCAAGGTCTACCAGGGTGGCAATGTCCGTGACCTGCAGCGTCTCGCCGGCCTCGCGGGCGAGACGGTCCTGTACGTCGGCGACCACATCTACGGCGACATCGTGCGGAGTAAGAAACACAGCGGCTGGCGGACCGCGCTCATCGTCCAGGAGATGGAGGACACGCTGCGGCTGACGCAGGAGCACCGGGGCGAGCTGCATCGGGTCGACGCCCTCGAGGAGATGGTCCTGCGGCTTGACCATGACATCAACTACCACCTCACCTTGCTCAAGAGCCTCTCCCGCTGGACCGACATCCCCGGCGGCCTGACGGGCCCGGAGTCAAGGGTGATTGAGGCGGCGCGGGACCGGGCGAAGGCCGAACTCGACGTGAAGCGCGACCTCTCCCGGCGCACGCTCGCCGAGCTCGAGACGATGGAGGCGGCGATCGACCGCGTCTTCAATCCGTACTGGGGCCGACTCTTCCGCGAGGGCAATGAGCGCAGCCTCATCGGCGGCCAGGTCGGGGACTACGCCGACGTCTACACGAGCCGCGTGAGCAACTTCCTGAGCTACTCGCCCGTGCAGTATTTCCGGTCGCCGCGTGAGGTCATGCCGCACGAGCGGGGGTACTAAGCGCGGCTTGCCATCGCCAAGCGGGCCCGAGCGAACTCCCAAGCCGGCTGAGCCTGGGTCCGAAGCTCCGGGACCTCCATCTTCTCCTCGAGCCTTTGCAGGGCGAGCGCGGCGGCCTGCTGACTTCCAAACCGTGCCTCGATCACGACGTTCGTGCTCAGGGCCGTGACCAAGCCCGTGCGGTCATCCGTCTCAATCATGAGCGCGAGACCCCGAGCGATCTCTCGGCGCGCCGCCTCCAACTGGCCATGGGCGGCGAGGCACTCGGCGTGAATACAGACCGCGTATTTCACGCTGCCGCCTGAACGCTCATAGATGCCGATCGCGGTCTCGATGATGACTCGAGCGGCGTCGAAGTCTCCCAGCTTCACCTCAAGCACGGCCAGATTCTCGAGGTTGAGCGCCTCATCTATCGCGGAGCCAGAGGTCCGGGCGGCCACGATCGCGCCCTCGAAGGCCTCCCTCGCCTCGCTCAACCGATCGTGGATCATGTGTCCGATCCCGATGCACAAGAGGCTCCTCGAGACCCCCGTGAAGTCAAACGCGCGCCGGAAAGATTCGGTGGCCGCCTCGTGTTGGACTTGGCCGCCTGTGCCGTCTCCGCTGGCGGCCATGGCCACGCCCAACCCGACGAGCACCTCCGCCCGCCCGTGCTCCGGCAGGTGGTGAAGCTGGTGGTAGGCGTCGGCTCTTTGGTAGTGCTCGATCATGACCGCGGTCGTCTCGGTTCGCCTCGAGGCGTGAGCCGCATTGACCAACGCACGAAAGACGAGCGGAGGCTCACCGAGGCCGCGGGCCACCTCGACGTCGCGATCGCACTCGAAGTGCGTGAGACGGCCGCGCCGGCCGAAGAGGCGGGACGCAAAGCGCACGCGGAGGCGCAGGCCGTCCGAGAGCGGGCAGGCGAGCGCGGCGTCGATGAGCGCGCACGCCACGTCAGTCGGACCCCGGAGCGCGCAGACCTTGCCCGCGGCCACGGCCACGCGGGCGGCGATCTCCCCGTCGCCTCGCTCGGCCGCGCGCCGACCCGCGACGTTGAGGTTCGCCAGATCCCGCTCGAGTCCATCGAGGAGGGTCCGCCCCTCACGACCATGGCAGGCCTCGAGGTGGGCGTCGTCTCCGAGCCTTGCGAACCACCGTCCATGTCGGCGCTCAGCCTCGAGGTGACCTCCGCTCTGCTTCAGGCGTTCCGTGGCGTAATCGCTGACGGAGACGAGGAGGTCGAAGCGGTCGCGACCCGATCGCCGGACGAGCGACTTGGTGAGGAGGGAGGACAGGGCGTCCTGGGCCCAGAGGTCCGACAGCGCGAGCACGGCCTCGGCGTCGTCGATCGAGAAGCCGCCGTGAAAGACAGAGAGCTGCGCGAGCGCGGCCCGCTCGTCGGTCGATAAAAGGTCCCAGGACCAGTCGAGCGTGCCCCGTAGGGTGGACTGCCGGTCACGACGCGAGCCGGCCGCCGAGAGGACCCGAAATCGGTCGCTCATATGCGCGACGATTCGGGACGGAGACCAAGCGCTGACGCGAGTGGCGGCGAGCTCGATCGCCAGCGGCAAGGCGTCAAGCAGCTTGACCAGCGCCTCGATGGCGAGCGCCTCGTCTGGCCCGAAGACGATCTCCGGTGAGACCGCGCGCGCTCGCTGCAGGAAGAGCTCGACTCCGTCCTTCTGGACCAGCGGCGCGAGTGGCAGCGCGGCCTCGCCCCGGATGCCCAGGACCTCGCGGCTCGTGACGAGGAAGCGGGCGGAGGGCGCGAGGGTCAGCCAGAGACCCAGGGTGGACTCCGCGTCGCGTGCGACCTGCTCGAAGTTGTCGAGCACGAAGAGCGCGCAGCCCCGCGCGGCGATCGCTCGGCCGACCTGACTGATGGAATCGACAGGCGACAGCTGGAAGTCCAGGGTGTGGGCCACGACGGAGGCGATGCCGAGTCCGTCGCGTGTCTCGACGAGATCGCAGAAGAAGACCCCACCACGAAAGTCGGACCGGTGCCCGTGGGCGAACCGCAAGGCGAGGCGGGTCTTGCCGGTGCCCCCGAGCCCGAGCAAGGTCACGAGCCGGCTCTCCTCGAGGCGCGTCCTCAGCGCGGAGACGTCGGCCCCGCGCCCGACGAAGGCGTCCCGCTCCGCCGGGAGGACGCAGGGCAGCCTCTCGACGGGGATCCAATCGTCGCCTTCTCGGACGACCTGCAGCGCCTTGTCCGACCCGAGGGGCAAGGCCGCGCCCTCCGTGTCTGTCTCCAGGCGGAAGAGCTCTATCGGCTCAGGCAGGCCTTTTAGACGCCAGTGACCGTAGGCCCGAAAGGCGAAGCCCTCGTCCCTGACCTGCTGCCGGACGTCGACGGTCAAGAGCGTCTGCCCACCCTGGGCCAAAGACGAGACCCGCGCAGCGACGGGCTTGGCGAGGCCCTCGACGTCGAGCGGCTTGGCCCCGCGCTCGCGGTCGAGGCTGGAGTTCTCGACGAGGGTGACCGCCCCGTGATGCAGCCCGACCCGGGCGAGGAGCGTGATGCCGAAGGTCTCGCCCAAAACCCCAAGGTCGCGGTGCAGCGCCGCGCTGAACGAGAGGGCAGGGACCGCGTCTTCAAAGAGGAGGAGGAAGCCGTCCGCGCGGTCGATCTCGCGTCCGCCGAACTCAGTGAGCAGGTCGCGGACGACCCGATCATGTCTGCGCCAGAGCTCGGCCATGCGGCCGTCGCCGAGCTTGGCCGTCAGCGCGGTGCTGTCGACGATATCTGTGACCATAAGGGTGAGCGAACGCAGGGCGAGCCTCCTCGGCGGGGGCAGCTTAGTTCAATGCGCGCCCACTTTTCAGTTACGGTTGACAATCTCGCGCCGGGTCTCAGGATCGCCGCGCTTCTGCGTTCCTGAACGGAGGTCGACCGATGCGACATAATCGAATTCTGGTGCCGGCGATCCTGCTCTTCGCCTCCGCATGCCAGCAACAAACCGACGACGGCCCCCGCCTCGTCCCGGGAGAGCGCGACGCGAACGCGACAGGCAGCGATGTTCCAGCCATCGCGACCGGCGGGTCAGGGGGCATGGGGGGCATGGGGGGCATGGGGGGCATGGGGGGCATGGTTGGACCAACCGGCGGCGCGGGTGGCGGGCCCCCGGAGCTCGACGCGGGTCCACGCCCCTCCTGCAGCGAGGGTGAGTACCGCTGCCTCGCCGAAGGGGACAGCTCCATCGAGCGATGTCGAGAGGACGGCTCATGGGCGCTGGACATCTGCCCGGACGGCGGACCCTGCTACGCCGGCCAATGCCTGCCGAACCCCGCCGCGTGCCGAGCCGGCGAGCGCATCTGCCTCGACCGAGACCGTCCGGCCGACTGCGATCCGGGTCAGGCCTGGGTGCCGGCCGAGCCTTGCGCCGAGGGTGAGATCTGCGTCGCCGGGGTCTGTGACGCCCCCGCCTGCGCGCAGGCCTCGCTCAACCGAAGCTACCTCGGCTGCGAGTACTTCGCCGTCGAGCTGCCGAACCTGGCGTTTGTCCCCTCCGACGAGTCGACGCTCGATGCGCCCACTGGCGTCGTCGTGGTCAACCCCTCGATGGAAGACGCCGCCTTGCTCACGGTCTTCGCGCCCGATGGCGCGGTCGCCCGGCTCATCCGGGAGGTGGCCGTCAACCCGCCGCCGGGGCTCGCCCTGGAGCTCAACCTGCGAGCTGAGACCGTGCGTTCGGAGGTCCGCGATGCCCGTGGTGCGCTCGTTGCCCCGGAGATTGGGCAGGCCGAGCTGCTGGAGATCCCGCCCGGGGGCACGGCGACCCTCCTGCTCCCGAGGCTGAGGGCGCCGAATCAGGACACCAACGTCTCGGCGGCGGCGTTCCGTCTCCGCACCGACCACCCGATCGCCGCCTATCAGTTCAATCCGTACTGCTGCAACTTCAGCTTCAGCAACGACGCGAGCTTGCTCATCCCGACCTCGGCCCTCGGGGCGGACTATCGTTTCCTCGGCGTGCCGGCCTGGTCGAACGACCCCTTCGGCTTGAACATGATCCCGGCGGCCATCGCGGTCATCGGCACGCGGGACGGCACAGAGGTGTCCGTCACGCTGCCGCGCGGAGTGACGCTCGCCAACGACCGCGGCGGTCGCGTCTCGGTGCGTGGACAGCAGGTCACTGTCAACCTGGACCTCGCCGAGGTCGCCACGCTCCAGACCGCGAGCATGGGGGCCTTCGGGCAGCCGACGCCGGACCTGAGCGGCGCGCGGATCAGCTCGAACCACCCGATCTCGGTCTTCAGCTCGCATATGTGTTCGTTCTACCCCTCGACGATGGGAGCCTGCGATCATCTCGAGGAGCAGCTCTTCCCCACGGGCACGCTCGGGCAGCAGTACGTGCTCGTTCCGCTCGTCTCGCGCACGCCCCGCCAGCAAGCCTCCGAGGTCACCTACTGGAAGATCCTCGCCACGGACGCCGAGACCCGGATCACCCTCAGCGTGCCGTTCAACGAGCTCCGACCCCTGCCGCCTGGCTTCCCCGGGGTGCCCGACTGCCGAGGTCGCCTCGAGCCCGACGGCGTGACGCTCGTGCTCCAGGAGAACGCGTTCTGCGAGTTCGGCACGCAGCGGCCGGTCGCGATCAACGCCGACGGTCGGCTCATGGTCATGGGCATCATCAGCGGGCAAGAGTCGACGGGGATCAGCAACCCGTTCGGCGGGCACGCAGGCGACCCCTCCATCTTCCTGATGCCGCCGGATCTGCAGTACCGCAACGAGTATGCGTTCCTCATCCCGGGCACCTACTTCAACGACTACCTCACTGTCGTCGCCGACGCCGACACGGTCATCACCCTGGACGGGCAGCCGCTGTCGCTCGCGAACGCCACGCCCGTCCCCGGCAGCACGCGAGTCTACAAACACGTGCCCGTCGAGGATGGACCTCACCAAGTCTCGGGCGACAAGGCCTTCGGCATCGTGGTCTTCGCGTTCGACGACTTCGTCAGCTACGCCTTCACCGGGGGCCTGAACCTCATCAAGCGCTGACGCTCGGGTCCGACTCACGATGTCCCTCATCAGACTGCTCGTCGCCGGGCTCTTCGCCCTTGTTGTCGGCCTCGCCCTCTCCGCGTGTTCACAGGAGCCCGCGATCGTCGTCGACGCCGGTGTCCCGGAACAGGCCGCGTGGATAGACGCCGCGCTTGAGGCCCTGCCCGCTCGGCTCGTGGCCGACGCGACCCAGCGGCCAACCGCCCTGGCGTGGGAGGCCTCTTTAGGCTCGAAGTCCATGGCGCTGCACGAGCCTGAGCTCCTGCGCCGGTACTACGTCGACGAGGGGCAGGGCTTTCTCTTCGTCGGAGAAGGGGGCCTGACGGACGTCGGCCGAAGATGGTCCGAACGCTTGACTCACCTGCGGGAGGTGGGGCTCGACCCCGCGCGGTTCCATGGGGAGGATCTGCAGAAGGCGGAGCGAAAGTTCGTCAAGGTCGTGGCGGAGTGGGCACCGACGCACGCCGCCGGCCTCACGCTCTCGACCGACGAGCGAAGCGTGCTCGGCGCGCTCGCGGCGACGGCCCCGGCCACGGATCTGGAGGCGGGCCTGACGTTCCTCGTGCAGAAGGTGAGGACCAACGCCGCTGCGCTGCCGGCTCTCTCCGAGCGTCTGACCCTGCTGAGCACCCAGGCCGCGCCGCTGCTCGAGGCGCGCCTGCGCTGGGAGCTGCGGCTCTCGGACGCCTTCGTACGCTATGTTCGGGTCATGGGGAGCGGCAACCTCGCGACCGAGGAGCGCGAAGCCCGCCGTCTCTTGGCCCCGCTTGGGCCCCCCTCCGCCGAAGCGCCGGGCAGCGAGGCTGAAGTCGAACGCGGCGGCGCGGGGACCGTCGAACCCGACGACGACGTCACCTCGACGCCGGTCGCCGCAGCCCCCGGCGTCGATCTGCCCCCCATTCTCCGAGACCGCGCGGCCTTCATCTCGGAGCGGCTGCGCCTGATCCTGAATCGCGTCCACGACGTCGCGAGCCTTTTGGCCGTGCTCGACGAGTCGCGCCCGCGTCACCCCCAGTACGCGCTCCTCGCCCAGGCGCTCGCCCGGTATCGGGCGGTGGCCGAGAGCGGCGGCTTCGCGAAAGACCTGGTGGTGCGTGCGCTTGGACCGGGCGCGCGGGGCAAGGGGGTGATCGCCCTCCAGAGCCGGCTCGCTCAGGAGGGGGTGTATTCGGGGTCGCCCACGGGCGCCTGGGACGAGGCGACCGTCAAGGCCGTCGAGCGTTATCAGGAGGCGCACCAGCAGCCCATCACCGGGCGTCCGGATCGACGCTTCTGGGCCGAGCTTGACGTGCTCGTCGGGACGCGAATCCGCGCGATTGACCGGGCCCTGGACACGGTTCGTCAGAGCCGCGTCGACGATGACCCCTACTTCGTTTTGGTCAACATCCCTGACTTTCACCTCGAGGTCTTCGCCGACGGCCAGCGGCTCCTCCGCAATCGAGTCGTCGTCGGTAAACCCTACGGCACGGTCTGCGACGAGCGGACGCGGCGGTTGTCCCCGAAGTTCGCCACGCCGGTCCTGTCCGCCGAGATAAGCCAGATGGTCTTCGCGCCGTATTGGCTGCTCACGCGGGCCATCAAGGAGCAGGAGACGGACCCCGAACGAGCGAAGGACCCGCTGTACTACGAGAAAAACGGCTTCGAGGTCATCGAGGAGGGCACGAGCCGCGAGTGGGTCCGACAGCTCCCGAGCCCGGCGAACTCCCTCGGCTTCGTGAAGATCCTCTTCCCCAACGCCTTCGCCGTCTATGTGCACGACACGCCCCACAAGGGCCACTTCGACCGGCTCTTCCGCGCCACGTCTCATGGCTGCGTGCGGCTCCAGTCTCCGCGTGAGCTCGCGGCCCTCCTGCTCCGCCGGGACGGTCATGCCGACCCGTCGAAGTACGACGCCCTCTACGCCTCCTGGGAGGCCATGGCCGGGCTGCTTCAGCCCTACGACGAGAAGAAGTATCGGCGCGCGCTGAGGGACGCGATGGCCCTGGAGACGGGGGTGCGCCTGAGCACGCCGGTCCCGATCCACCTCGAGTACTACACGACCCGTGTGGGGGACGACGGCGTGGTGGAGTTCCTGACGGACCTCTACGAGCACGACAAGCGAAAGTGGACGGCCAAGAACGCCCCGAGCTGCGTGCCCGAGTCCCATGTGGCGCGTGAGGGCCAGGGCTCGGTCGAAGAC
Organism: Myxococcales bacterium; assembly: GCA_009692505.1. Taxonomy (GTDB): domain Bacteria; phylum Myxococcota_A; class Bradymonadia; order UBA7976; family UBA1532; genus SHZC01. The sequence goes on along the minus strand of SHZC01000042.1, from coordinate 5,022 downwards.
GAGCTGACCGCGCTGGAAAAAGACAGCGCCTCATTGGTCAAGCGGATTGACCGAATGCAGACCAAGCTCGGCGGCCTCGACCGCAAGGACAAGGACGAGGCGTACCTCGCCAAACGCGCCGCGGGCCTCGTCAGCTTCGGACCCCGCGCCCTCCAGTATGCGGGCACGGTCCGCGCCGCAAACGAGAAGCTCAAGCGGGCCCTGGAGCGACGCAAGGGAGACTGGACCCGGGAGCTTCAAGATGAGGCCGTCAAGCTCAAGCGGCTCGTCGACGGCCTGCGGAAGATGAACGACGGGGCGCGAAAGGTCTGCGACGACGTGGACGAGCGGGGCTGAAGGCCAGGGTGTTGACGGGGGGGCGGACTCATCGGTTTGACGCGCCCGGCGCGCCCGTCAGCCCTCTATCCAGTCCTCCGTCTTCAACCCAGGGATCCGGCTGAACTCCCGCGTGTTGTGGGTGATGAGCGTGCGCCCGAGCGCCCGAGTGTGTGCCGCGATGAGCAGATCCATGCTCCCGATAGGTGTGCCCGCACGTTCGAGTTCGGCGCGTACCGTGCCATAGACGGCGGCTGCGGCATCGTCGAAGGCGATCACGTCCAGCGGTGCCAGGATCGCGGCCAGCGCGAGCGAGTTCTGCTCCCGTCGGCCGCTCTTGGCGACGCCGTACTGCAGCTCCGCGACCGTGATCGACGAGACGCCCACATTCGCGATGACCAGCTCTCGCAGACGCTGGAGGACGTGCTCCGGGCCATTCTTGATGAGGTAGATGCAGATGTTCGTGTCGAGGAGCCACATCAGAACGACTCGCGCACGTCGTCAGCCGGCTGGACGCGCTCCCGCATGAAGTCGTCCGAAAACTGCCCGAGCGCGGCCTCGAAGCCGGTCCACGGATCTGCGCAGGGGACGAGCAGGACGGCGTCTCCGACACGCCGGACGAAGACCTCCTGGCCGGTGAACGCGAACGCCTTGGGAAGGCGGACGGCCTGACTCTGGCCGTTTCGGAAGAGCTTGGCGCGGGTCTTTGCAACACCCCAGAGAGTATATACAGACAAATGTACACTCTCATGCGAAGCCGTCAAGCGACGGGGTCCGCCCACCCTGAGGGCGGCCGAGCGACGGGCGTTTAATAAATCTTCGGCGGGCTGTCGACCGTCAGGCTCTTGAAGAAGTTGGCGTAGCGGGCCTGTGCCGAGGGCAGCCGGAAGATCAGGAAGTGGTCGCCCTCGGGGAACTGGGCGAGGCCCGCGCTCGCCTGACCGTCGGCGACGTTGCCCGCGTAGACCGGAAACTTGGGCTCGAGTCCAAGCAGCTCGAGGCCCTCGACCGCCTCCTCCATGGGTTGAACGATCGGCACCTGACCCGCGCTGCAGAGCGCGTGCGTCTGGGCCGGGGGTGTGTAGTGGTCAAGCAAGCCGACCGTCAGGAAGACGCTCTTCGGGGGATGGTCGGCCCAGCGCTCGACGAACCAGTAGGGCGCGTAGTTGAGGGGGTCTCCCGGCCCGATGAAGGTCTGCGCCATCGCGGCGACGGGGTGCCAGCGGTCGAGCACGTCGTGGGCCTCGAGCTGGAGCGCGCCGCGTAGGAGGGCGTTGATGTCGCTCGGCGCGGTCTTCAGCTCCAGCGAGAGGTCCAGGCCCCCCCCGGCGCCCGAGAGCATCCCGCCTTTGACGGTGGGCTCGATGGCCAGGAACAACGCCCCGTTGATGCCGCCTTGGCTATGGCCCATGTACATGACGTTCGCTTCGTCGAAGGTGATCTCGATCCCCTGACGGGACTGCTCGGCTGTGATCGTCAGCCCGCGCATCAGCCGAAGGAGCGAGACGAAGTCCAGCGCTGACTGCCGCACATTGTCCCGACCGGCGGGCGGGTTGAGGAAGTTGAAGTAGAGCAGCTCGGTGCAGCCCTCGGAGTTCTCCGGGCAGACGCCGTTGTCGCGCTCGCCGTGGTGGATCTGGTCAATCGAGACGACCGCCACGTTGTTGCGCACCAGGACCGCCGCGATCTTCTCGCCGACGAAGGTGTGCCAGTCGCCGCCCGTGCCGTGGCCGTACATGACGACCGGCCAGCCCCCGGGCGGTGGGGGCGTATTGGGCACGGCGATGGACACCCGCAGATCCTCCGTGCCCTGGATGACCGGGTGGCCCTGCGCGTCGAACACAAACGCGCCCTCGCCGGCGACCTGGTAGGGGATGTTGCCCTGCTGGAACCGGGGCGCGCGATACGTTCCATCGAAGAGCTCGAAGCGCCGCTGCTGGATGCCCCGGCTCGCCAACGTCAGCAGCTCCGGGGGGCCGAGCTCGTAGAGGAAGTCGCGCGCCCGAAACAGCTCGCCGACCGGGTCCTGCGTGGTGAAGACCGCGGCCCCGGCGACGTGGCCCATCAGGGCGGGTTGGGTCTCGAGGTGCGCGCGTAGGGGCGCGTGGATCTCCCAGGCGCGGGCCAGCGCGGCCTCGGGTTCGGCCTCCCCGAGCGTGGCGCTGAAGCCCTCGGCGGCGATGCCCACCGCGTCGGTCACGAAGAGCGCGTAGGTCGTCGACGGGCGCAAGACGCGGCCTTCGACGACCCGCACCCTCAGGGTCGAGGCCGGCAGGTACTTCGTCTGTTCCACGAGCACCGACCAGCGCACCGGCACGCGCTCGCCTTTGTGCCGGGACAGGGCCCCGACATCGACGAGCTGCAAGCTGGAGTCGTCCGTGAGGGACGCCGCTCCGTCGACGGGCAAGGCGCGCTCGTCGATGGGGCCTTCGAACCCAATGAACATCGTGGCCGTCGTCGAGAAGCCGTCCGTCTGGGCCTCGATGCTCGTCAGGATGAGGTCCCGAACCGGAGAGGTCGTCGGGCGGGGGAAACCCCGAAGGTCCAGCTTGCCATCGGCGGTCCGGTAGAGGTCGCTGGGGAAGGGGATGTGGGCGAGCGCCGTCGTCGCCGGATCGTCGGCCAGCGCGAATCGCACGGGGCTGGGCACGAGCGGGCCGACCATGGGCGCGCCGCCGTCTCCGCCGCCCATGGGGGCCTGAGAACCTGCGCCGCCCGAGGTGGCCTGCCCGCCCGCGCCGCCCGAGTTCGGACCCCCGTCGGTGCCCGGCGTGGCCGCGCCGCCCCCCGCGCTGCAAGCCGAGGTCAGCGACAGGAGGAGGGAAACACCGAGGCTTCGCGAGCTGTTCATGGCGTCTTGCTTTCGTTCGAGGTCGGCGCAGTCTACGGACCCGCCACCGGACGCGGCAATGGACTTGCCCATCCGTCGATGGACATCGAAGGACACCCACTCGGCCCGCAGCATCGCCGCCCACTTCAAGAACCAGCAGACGTGCATCACGGCCGACACGGTGCTCGGCTACTTGTCCCATATCTGCGACGCCTTTCTGCTGTTCCGGACGAGTCGCTTCGAGATCAAGGGCAACAGACACCTCGAGTTCCTTTAAAAGTACGACCTCGGGGATCTGGGTCTGCGGCACGCCCTCTTCGGCGACCGCGACGCCGACATCGGCGGTCTGCTGGAGAATAAGGTCGTACTGTCCATGGGCGAGCTCGGGCCGGACCAGCGGAACGGGATCCGTCGGCAGAATCTGGTCGACTTCCCAATGGAGGTGCCCCCATGACTCAGACACCACGAATCGCCCTCTGGGCCAAGGAAGCGTGATGCGAAGCCTGAAGGTGTGTGGACTCCTCTTCTTTCTCCTTGGCTGCGAGGGCGCGGTGGACGGCGGGGGCGCTGCGGACGGGGCGACTGTGCCCGACCTCGAAGTGCCGGACCTCATGGCGCGAGGGGCCGACGCCGCACCGGCCGAGGACCCTTGCACGAACGTCGTCGTCACGATCGGAGACTTCGAGATCTTCGCCTACGAAGCGAGCCGCGTCGACGCGACCTCCGAGCAGGCCGGCGTCGACGACGGACGCGCCTGCAGTCGGGCTTCAGTCCTGCCCTTCGGCGGCGTTGAGCTCGCTAAGGCGTCTGCGGCGTGCACCGCGAGCGGCTTCACCTTGTGCACGGACGCCCAGTGGTTTGAGGCGTGCAGCGGCGCGATGGGCCGTCGTTGGCCCTATGGCAACAACCACGAGCCGGCCCGCTGCAACGATCACGTCAGCGGGAGCGCGGCCGTCGAGCCGACTGGATCACGCTCGGACTGTGTCACGCCGGAGGGGGTCTTCGACCTCTCGGGCAACCTCTGGGAGCGGACCCTGGAGGGTCAGAAGCGAGGCGCCAGCTTTCGCGTGAACGCCGCCACCTTCCACGTGGAGTCGACGATGTGCGATGCCCGCTTCGTCGCGCCCGAGGCGCTCAACAGCGACGACCTCGGCTTTCGGTGCTGCAAGGGCCGCTGAAGGGTCGGGGTTTGGTCTTTTAGGACTAGGCAGCGGGCAACACACATCGCAGTTTCACGAAGCTCTTCATCTCCGACAGCATCTAGCGTCCAGTTGCCATTTGCGGCGACATAGATCTGACACCCCGTAGTGCCAAGAGCATACACCGTCGTGAGGAAACAGACCCCCTTCGTTGAGTCTACTCCCATATCGAGAGGCGCGACTCGAAGTGGGGCTGCTCCAAACTGACCTGAGAGAAAATCTGTCAGGCGAGATCCGGTCACGTTCTGAATCCCATTTACCATGGGCAGGGTGAGCGAGGACGCGGAAAGCGGCCCGGTCACCGTCCCGTTCACGGTCAGGTTCGCGTTCATCATGGGCGTGCCCACTGTCGTCGCGCCCCCCAGGTTGGAGGCGCCCCCGACGTCCAGTCGACCGGCGACCGTAAAATCCGCCGCTCGGGCGGCCGAAGACGATGCTCGGAATCCGAGCGTCGCCCACGCCGAGCAGCACGGAGAAGCGGCCGTTGACAAAGCTCACCTCCTGCGACTCGTCGAAGAGCAATACGCCGCCCACCGGCAGGCTAAAGAGCGCGAACGTGACCGCGACCGTGCCATTGAGAGGGACGCCGTCGACGGCGAGGTGGCCCTCGTAGGGCAGCCCCCGTGGCAGGGTGTCGGTCGCCGGATTGCTATCCGGCGCGGCCGCCAAGGCCATCTC
>SHZC01000041.1 GCA_009692505.1 Myxococcales bacterium | reverse complement strand
GAAGTCCCCGTCCTCGCAGGTCGAGGATCCGCGGGCGCATGGACCCCGGTTGAGCGTGGCAGGGTCCCCCGTATAACACGACTCGACCAGGGGCGAACTCTCTGGCCCCTCACCTTCCCGCTCATCGGTTTGGCCATCACAGTCGTCGTCCACCCCGTTGCAAAGCTCTAATGTGGGCACGCAAGGAGGGGCATCGGCCCCTCGGTCGCTCGGATCCACGTCGGCACCGGCCCGGCTCGCGTCCTCTGAGGTCTGGTCCCGTCCGGGCCCGTCACCTGAGCGAAGGTCCGAGCTCGTCGCGTCGCGCCCGCCGTCGGGGCCCACGGCTGGGACGCCTCCGTCTGGGTCGCCAGGATACTCAGGCAGCTGTCGCTCGTTGATCGTCAAGCAAGCTGACGAAATAAGACCGGCGACACCCACTCGAAAGACCGTCGGCTTGAGCTTCAAAATCGCACCTCCCCCGCGGTAGCGGACTCGCCCGGATCAATGAAAAACCATGTCGCCAACCCGGCGAGGACGAGCCCGGTCCCCAGGAGGGTGAAGGACACGACGCGGTCCGTCCCTGCGGCGTCCTCGCGCTCGCGCAGGGCGCGTTCGTTCTTGTCGTAGTCTGCTCGGGAGGTCGCTCGGGAGAGCGCGTCGAAGGCCCCATCGGCTTCTTCCAGTTGACCTCGGGCGGAGCTGTAGAAATAGGCCCCGCCGATCAGGGCGAGCGCGCCGGTCCCGGCCGAGGCCCAGGCCCAGGTCCGGTCGGGTTCAGGCGGCGGAGCGAATACGGGGACGGGCGGCCCGAGCCTGCGCTTGAGCACCTCTCCAGCCCCGAACGTCACCGTCTCGTGCCAGACCTCACCGCTCGTACCCCAGAGCGAGAGCTTCCGTGAACCGGGCGCGACGACGACGTCAGCCAGGGGGGCCTGACCCCGGACGATGCCGTCGACCTTCAGATCCCCCTCGTGGCCCACAGCCCGAAAGACGAGGGCCGCCGGCAGGACGACCGAGACCTTGGACGCCCCACCCTGCTTCACCTCGACGGCCTTCGAGTCCTGGCGGCTCGGGCCTGAGGTCGAGCGAAGGTCAACCACATACGCCCCGGCAAAGACGAGCCGGCCCTCGCGCCCACAGTCGGTCGGGGTGACTTCGACGGGCGGAGGTGCGATCCGGCGCAGGTGGCAGGCGGAGGTCGGGGGCCCAGCCTTGGGCGTCGTACCAGCCCCTGGCGTCGCGCTTGGCCCGGGCGTCGCCGCGATCGTCAGCGTGCCGAAGTGCCGCGCATACAGGGCCGTGAGCTTGACTTGGGCTCGAGCGCGCGCGTCCGGCTCGTCGGGCAGCTCCAGATAGCGAGCGAAGGCGAAGGCGGCCTCCTCAGAGCGCGCGAGCTCCTCGTAGCAACGCGCGATGTTGAACCGCAGCACGGCGCGCGTGGCGACGTCGGCGACGATCGGCTCGGCGCGTTTGAACTCCGTGAGCGCGTCCTGGAACTGCTTCTTCACGAAGAGGCTCGTGCCCAGATCGACGTAGGCCTGAGCCCGCTGGGCGTCCACTGGGGCCTGCGCGTTCGACGGAGAGGCCTGGAGGGCCGCGACAAGGAGGACGGCGAGCGAGGTGGGCCGGGGGGGTGACAGTTGATTCATGACGACGACAGTGTGTTCGACGACACGGGGTCTTGGAAAGTCTTTACGGGTTAGAGGCGCTGCACCTTGACGGCGGGCTCTACGGCCTTCTTGGATGGGGGGGGGGGCGTGCGGGGCCGAGCGGCAGGAGAGGGGCGCGTCTTTGGCCGCGGACTTAGGCCGCTCGGTGTCGCCGCGCTCACGCTCGGGCTCATGCTGGGCCCAACGCTGGGAATCACCGTTGCCGCGACGACCGAGGTCGGCAAAGCCGCCGAGGGGACGGCGGTGGGGCGGGAGATCGGCCGGGAGCTCGGGTCCATCTGGGGACGCCAGACCTCTTGCCCTTGCGGCCCCCCTAAGAGGTCGGCTGCCCCACGCGAAGCCAAGACCACTGCCGCCCCAACGGCCGCGCAGAGCCCCACCCCCGCGACGAGGTGCCAGGCCCGCAAGCCGGGGCGTGAAACCGTCGCCTGCGAAGTCTCACCGTGACCGGACGTCTCGTCGTTTGGGCCGGTCAGCTGGTCGGCGAGTTGGAGCCTGGGACTCGGGGCGCCGAAGTCCACGCCGACCTGGGAGACCCCGGAGGGCGCCGAGACGGCCGCGCGCAGGGCCGCCGCCATCTCCAGCGCGTCGCCGGGCCGCCGAGCCGGGAGCTTCTCCAGAGCCCAGAGGATCACCCGCTCGACCTCGGCGGGCACCTCAAGCTCAGGCGGCAGCGGCGGCACGGGTGCCTCCTGCTGCAGGCGGTGAATATGGTAGCCGCTCGGGCCATCAAACGGCGGACGTCCCGCGAGGAGGTTCCACGCCACGATGCCCGCCGCGTAGAGGTCCGTCTGGGCCGACACCGGGGCGTTAACGACCTGCTCGGGGGCCATATAACGCGGCGTGCCGATGGTGGTCCCGCTGGCACCTTGGGTCAGATCGGCGAGGCCCTCGTCGAAGCCGGAGAAGAGCTTGGCCACGCCGAAGTCGAGGAGCTTGACCCGCTCGGCCGGTGTGCCGGAAGCCTGAAGCATCACGTTGGCGGGCTTGAGGTCGCGATGCACGACGCCGGCCTGATGCGCGTGATGCAGGCCCGCGAGGATCTGGTCAAGAATCGTGACCATTCGGCTCGTCGTGAGCCGGCCTTCCTTCTTGAGGACCTCCTTCAGCGAGGGGCCCTCGACCATCTCCATGACCATGTAGACGAGCCCGCCCTCCTCTTCGCCGTAGTCATACAGCGAGACGATCGAGGGGTGCGCCAAGGCGGCGACGGCCTGAGCCTCACGCATGAACCGCCGCCGGAGCATGCTCTCGTCGCCGCTCCCGGCCTGCGATGTGCGAATGAGCTTGATGGCCACGGCGCGCCCGAGCGGCTCCTGGACGGCGCGGTAAACGGCTCCCATTCCGCCCTTGCCGAGCAGCCCGACGAGGGGGTAGCGACCGCCGATGACCCGCCCGAGCAGCGCGTCACCCTTCGACGGCATGAGGGAGGGTAGGCACATCGCCATCCCGTCGCTCGCGCACCGCAGGCCCACGCGCCCACTGACCGCCCCGCCACAGAGCGGGCAGACCAAGGGCATGGTCTGCAACGAGCTCGCCTTCGGTGGCGGGGGTGGCGGGGGTTCGACCACGACAGCTCGGGCGTTAGTCTAGATCCGCCAAAAGGTCAATCAAAATTGGTAGAAAATGTTCAGGTGCAGACGGGGCTCGCGCGGGCTGAAGACCGTCTCGCGAAACGGGAAACCGAGGTCCAATCGCAGCGGGATCTGCCCGCTGATGAGCCACCTCAGCCCGCCCCCGCCGCTCGCGTGAAGCCGGGACAGCGACATCCGGTCCCAGCTCGGCGCGATGGCGGCGGCATCCGTGAAGACCGCCAGCCAGAAGTTCTCGGCGATGAAGCTCGGAAAGCGCAGCTCGAAGGTGCCCCCCATCATCGCTCGACCTCCGACGGCCAAGAGCAGGCGGTCGTCCTCACGGTCCACTGCGCCCTGGCAATACCCGGCCGCTACGCGCCCATTACACGCCTCGATGGACGCATCATTGTACCCGCGAACCGGCACCGCGAGGCCATCCCCCCCGGCCTTGAACAAGAAGTCCCGAAGGCGGGCGTCGGTCGCCCTTTGAACCTGAATCGCCCCGAGCCGCAACGTCGGCGCGAGCAGGAGCTGGCGGTCAAAGAAGTCGTGCACGTACTCGGCGGTGAGCGTCTCCTTGAAGGCGGGCTCAATCAGCTCGGGCACAAGCTCGCTGCTCGAGAATCGAATCTCGTCTTGCTGCGCGATGCGCAAGCCGCGCGTGGGATGGAGCGGATTGTCCCGCGTATCGAGGGTCAAGGCCGGTCGAAACTCCAGCTCGTTGACTGGGTCGTCGAAGGGGGGAATCTCACCGCGCCGCTCGAGGTCGCGTCGGCGAGAGCGGGCGTACTCAACCTCCAAGCTCGACACGAAGCCACGCCCCCAGGTGTTCGGATACGAGAGGTTGAAGAAGTCGTAGCCTACCGTGCTCGTGATGCCGGATCGTTGCTCGTATTGGTCCCGCTGCTCGGTGCGACCGAGGCTCAAGGCGGCGCGCACGCCCACGCTCAGCTTGCTGCCCAGGAAGCGCCGATTGAGCACATACGGCCTTACGGCCCACTGCGCGTCGTCCCCCACGACGTCGCCGGGGTTCTCGAGGCGGTTGCCATGCTCACCCTCAAGGCCAAACTCGAGCGCGGTCCCCCAGAAGTTCCGGTCACGAATCGCCGCGCCCAGGACGTAGAGCAGCGGCAGTTGGCCGGTGGACAAGGGCGCCGCGTCAATCCGCAAGCCCGTGCTCGCCTCCAGGAAGCGGTAGTGGCTCTCCTCGACGTCCACCTTGACTACGGCCAGCGACGTGCCCCCGCCGGTCCCTTCAACGTCTACGTTGGCCTCCGCGCCGATGGTCTCAATCTTCACCGAGTCGAAGATGCCGAGCGAGCGCAGGTTCGCCTGACTCCGAAAGAGATCGTCGGTGGCGAGCGGGCGGCCCTCGCCGAAGAGGAGCTCGTTTCTCAAGACCGAGTTACTCGTCTCCAGGTTGCCCCGCAGCAGGATGCCCCCGACGATGACCTGCGGGCCTGTGACCGTGTGGAAGCGCAACCGCTCGAGGTGCACGCCGTAGAGTGCCTCCTCGGTGCAGGCCCGCTTCGGATCGGCGTTGTCTCCGCAGAGCGCAGACACCTCGGCGAACGTATAGCCGATGCTCCGGTACCACCGAAGCAGGAACCCTTCGAGAGAGACGACCTTCTGACGGTCGAGCCCTTTGCGGTGGCGGGTGAACCGACGCTGGGTATCGACGAAGTCCAGCCGCTCGAGCAGCTCATACGCCTCGTCCGCCATCTCGGGCGTCATGCCGCCAAGGAACGGCAGGAAGTCGACCTCGGCCACCGTGGTTTGGAGCCCAGGGTCGAGCTCAACCCTCACGGTGATCAGCCGACCGTCCACATCACGCTCGACCTGGAAGCAGCGGTGGGTTGCGGGGTCCTCGCTGAACTCGTCGAAGCGCCCCAGGCGGCGGTTGAAGACGTCCTCGTCCGCTCGGACGCGGGCGCGGGCCGCCCAGACCATCGGGTCGTCGTCCTCTGCCATGCATCGGAACTTCAGCCGGGGGAAACCACGCGCCCGATAGACCTCCCGAATCGAGAGGAGATCGGTGGCCATGCGCGCGTCCTGCAAGATGGCCGAAGAGACATTGAGGGGGGTGACCACGCCGTTGCTGCCCACGCCTTGGGTCTCGATTCTGCCGCGCAGCGCCTCGGCCGCCGTGGGGGACAGCCCGACGAACTCGACGGTCCGCACCAGGACACGAGGGCCCTCGTCGACATCAAAAGTGATGCGCTGCTCGGTCGAAGACAGCCGCTCGCGCCGGGCGACGACGCGCGCGTAGTAGTGGCCCGCGGCCTGATAGAGGCTGAGCAGCGCGCCGACGCTCGCGGAGAGCTCCGTATCGTCGATGGCCCCGGCTTGGGCGAAGGTCGTACTTTCGGTCAGGACAAAGGTGTCAATGGCCTCATTTCCGACGAAGCGAAGCTCCACGTGTGGACCCTCGATGATACGAACGAGCGGATAGACCGCGTTGTCCTGCTCGATGACCGCGTCGAGCCGCACCCGCGCCGCGAAGTAGCCCCGATCCCGGTAGAGGTGTTCCACGACGTCGAGCTCCTCTCGGAACCTCCGGCGCTCGAAGTCGCCGAGCCCCAAGAATCGGAAGAGCCCTCGCCAGAAGTCCACCCGCTCGCCGGTCTCGATAGGCCCGACGACCTCTGCGTAGGTCAATGCCGAGTTGCCCGAGACGAGCACCTTGCCGATCACGTCCTGCGCGCCCTCTTGAACCACGACGAGCACGCTGACGGACTTGCCATCCGTGGACCGGCGATCGGCGACGACGTGGACCCGGGTCCCCTCGAAGCCCAGACGCTCGTAGAGCTCCTCGATGTTCTCCCGCTGGCGCTTCGCCACCTCGCCATCATCGATCGGGAAGTTGCCGCCCTTACGATAGAGCAGACGCTTACGCAGCTCCGCCTCGAACTGTTTGGGATAGAGGCGACTCGAGGTGCTGTCGTAGTCGACCCTGAGCTCGGTGACGACGATGCTCCTCGTCCCATCAAAGACGAGGCGCGCTTGGTCTTCGCCCCCGACAGAGACCGCGATGCTTGAGAAGAGCTCCGTTCGAATCAGCCGCGACCACGCCGCCGTCGCCGCTTGGGGGTCCAGCGCGCTGCCCGGGTCGAGGCGAAGGAGCATCCGGAGGACCGGCTCCAGCTTCTCCTCACACCGCCGACCATCGCAGGTCACATCCACCTCGCCGAGGGTCCGTCCACGGTGCGGCTCCAAGGCGGCCAGCACCAGCGCCTCGGCTGCCTGTGGGTTTCGATCTTCGCGCGAGGAGGGTGCCCCCACCGAAGGCTCGGCCGAGTCGCACTGAGCGGCGACCGGACTCCCGGTGCCGAAGAACATCAGCACCAGCACCATCGACCTCAGGAGGTGGTCTTGCCGAGCGGACATCAGTCGAGCTCCACACGAAACTTGAGCCGACCGGTCGTCGTATTCTCAAGTCCGAAGCTCTCGTTGGAGAGGTCTCCGAAGGCGAAGTTGTTGATCTGATACTCCAGCCCGAAGACGCGGGTCACTGCGGCTTCATTCTCTCCAAACGGGGTGCGGGAGTAGAGACGAAGGCGACGGGACAGGTTCTTGTCGGCGCCGAGAAAGAGCGTGCCCCCGGCCTGTGGCGTCAAGGTCAGATCCACGTCCAGCGTCTGCTCCAGCGGCGCTTCGATTTGCCCGATCACCGGGCTAAGTGCCGCCTCGAGCGCCGGCTGCGCGCTCGAGGCCCCGGAGAGCTGCGCCGGTAACGTGCCCGTGAGCAGGAGGGAGGCTAAGTCCAGGCTCGTCAGGCTGTTATTGCTGCTTGAGAGATTGAGGGCATAGACGGCGGGCACGTCGAGGGTCGGCAGGCGGTATCGAAGGTCCAGCAGCACCTCGATCTCCTGGGTTGATGCCAGGCTCGCGCCGAGGCCACCGCTCGCTTGGGCCGCGCCCGGATCCGCGCTGATCTTGTAATCCCGCGTGGCCAGCAGGCTCGCGTCGAGGAAGTTGCCCTTGCCGAAGTCAATCTCTCCGGTCTTGACCGCGAACTCCTGGCCGCCATAGAGCAGCTTGCTCGAGTCCGGCAGGATCGTGATCTCGCCATCGAGTCGCAGCCGCTCGTCGGGGCGCAGGTCGGGTCGGTCATAGACGTTGCCGCGAATCCGGACGGAGGGGCGCAGCTCAAGATCGAGCGAGACCACCGTGACCTGGTTGCGAACGACGATGTCGTTCTCGCCGTCAATCTGCAGATCCACGACGAGGTTTTTGAGGAGCGGCACGCGATCGAAGATGCCCAGGGTCCGCGCCCGAGACACCCCCGCCAGATTGTCCCGCACGCTCTGATTGAGCTCGGCGGTGCCCTTGATGTCCGCCGTGTACTCGGCCCGATCCAGGTGCACAGCCCCCCCCACGAAGAGGCGGCTCGACGCGGGTCGGCTCAAGTCCGAGAGCGAGACCCGAAGGTTTGTTGCGGCGAGCGTCGCCCGAAGCATCGCCGGAACGACGAGGGAGACATTGTCGGCGTCGAGCACGACGGAGAGCACCTCAGGCAAGAATCGCCGGAACTGAACGTCGAGCGCCGAGATGGAGAGCTGCCCGTCGTCGCGTCGAAGGCGTAGCCGATTGGGTCTGGCCTCCATGTCGACCCCGGCCGTGGTCGTCGGTGGAAGCGAGACCCACAGCTCTCCTTTGCCCTCGTCGGGGTCCGCGCTCATCGCCGGACCCATGGAGCTCGTGACGAGGAGCTCGGCCGGGGCGAGCAACTCAATCTCGGTGCCCACCACGCTGGAGCGGGGTGCCAACTCCAGTCGATGCAGCGTGATTCGGCCCGATGGGTTGGGCCGCTCCAGCGTGCCGTTTACGGCGAGGGCCACCGTTGCTTGACCGCGAATCTGGCTGAAGACCGAGGACAGGGGAGCCTCAAGCAGGCCAAGATCGAGATCGCCGTCAATCCTCGCGGCGACCGAGCGATCGAGCCCGAGGCGACCCTCGATGCGGACCTTCTGACCCGCCGCGCGCAGCTCGAGTCGATCAATCTGGAGCGCGCCGTCAACGTAGCGCAGGCGGACGGGCTTGAGGTTGGCGAGCTCGAGTCGCCCGAACGTGCCCCGGACGTCCGAGAGATCAGCGGAGGCGACGGGCGACAGCGGGCCGTCCGCGAAGAGGTCCACGGTGCCCGAGACTCGCCCCGTCAGCCGCGCGTTTACGCCCGCCTCGACCAAGGCCGGCAGGTGCGCGTCCGGCGAGAAGTCGGTCAGCTCCAAGACCGCCGTCGCCTTGCCGATGCCACGTTTCGTCGGCAAGGCCAGCGAGAACATCAGGCCCCGGAGCAGCTCACCTTGGGCGTGCACCCGACGGTCGGCCGCGCTGAACTTCACCTCGGGGCTGCCGATCCCAAGGTCCGCGTACCCGGCGTCTGCCAAGTAGACTCGGCCATTGAGCGTGGGGTCTTGGGGCAAACCATGTCCCCTCAGCTCAAGCGAGGCGCGACCGCGAACCGGCCAGGGCACCGGCCCGGGCAGGATCTGATCGAGCCAGGAGAGCGGGAGATCCTTGAGGTTGGCGTCCACGTCGAAGGCCAGATCAGCGAGAGCGAGTTGAAGGTGCCGCACCTCGATGACGGCCCCGCCCTTCAACTCTGGACCGTGTTCGGCGAGCCGGAAGTCAGACACGGAGACGGTCGCGCCATCGAACCGCGCGTGGGTCTTCAACTCCGACAGCCTAAGCGCGCCGTATTGGGGGCCTTCAATCGAGAGGTCGCCTTCGACATTCAGGTCGCTCAGGCCGCCCGAGAGTCGGTGTTCGACATTCAGGTCGCCCGAAACCATGCCGGCAATGGGCTGCGGCGAGGCGAGCGAGAGGAGCTTCGAGACGGGTCCGAGGTCGACGCCCATCAGTTTGACGGCCGCGCTCACCTTTGGGTCTTTGCCACCCTCATAGGCTCCGCTGGCCCGGACCTGACCGAGAGAGGTGTCCGCTTCAAAGCGGGAGACGTGGGCTCGAAGGGGCGACAGGCTCTCGATCAAGGCGTCGGCCCGAACGTCGACCTCCGGGTAGTCTCCGTAAGAGAGTCCTTTCCCGGTCGTCGTCACCTCGAAGAGGGGCCTCTCGACGGTTCGACGCGCTCGGACATGAGCGTCGACCAGGCCCGTGAGGCCCAAGCGATCGTCGAGCTTCGCGAGGTCCACCGCGCGAAGCTGGGCGGTCAAGTCGATTGACCGATCAGACCCAAAGATCCCCGCCCGACCCGAGGCCTCCAAGTGCCCTGCAGCCGAGTCCAGAACGAGGCGTGCCAGATGCAGCGTGCCGCGCTTCAGTCGCGCCTCGGCCTGCAGCTCGACGACGGGGTGGTGCTCGATGTGCAACGCCTTGCCCCTCACCTCCGCTCGCCCGTCGAGTGCGTCGAACGGCCCCGATATAAACGCCTTGGCCGTAACCTCACCCGTCAGCGCGACTCCGGCCTCACCGAAAAGCCGGCCCGGACCAGGGAGGCCACCGACGCGCCCGAGGCCAAGCAGCTCGACGGTCGCCTCGGCCTCAACGGTGCGGGCCGCGAAATCAACGCTGCCCGAGGCCGATACGCGGTCCGAAGCCGAGCTCACGACGGCCTCTCGCACGTCCACGCGCCGATCGAGATAAACGGCCGAGGCCGCGATGCGCGCGAGCGGTGCGTCTGGCGACCGCGCGGCCGCCTCGAACACCTCGAGATCAATCGTCGACGAGAGGGTCGGCGCAGGCTCGTACAGGCCCGTTGCCCGCCCATCGATCCGACCGCTGAATCGGGCCTCACCGATCGGGAGTGAGGCCAGCCGAGACCGCGCCTCCGGGAGCGAGAGCACGGCGATATTCGTGACGTTCAAGCCGACGAGGGCGCGCCCACGCTCGCCGTCGAGGAAGGCGTGGCCTTCGACTTGGCCCCCGAACACCGTGGCCGAGAGTCTCTGAATATCCAGTCGATTGTCTTCATGCCGGGCATGGAGCCGGAGGTTCGTCACGCGGGTTCCACCGGGCAGACCCAGCGCGTTCGACGTCACCTGAAAGCTGCCCGACTGGCTGAACAGCTCCCCCGAGGTGCGCCCGTCGAGGACCACCGGCCCGCTGAAGCCCGGCAGACCGAACATGTCGAGCCAGCGGCCCAGATCCGTGATCTCGACGTGCACCTGACCGCCGAGCTGAAGCGCGACCGGTCCCCCTGGGTGTTCAAGTGCCAGCTCGAAGCCGCGCAGACGCACCTTGTCAGCACCCAGGCGCGCCCGCACTTCCTCCACCCGGAACGCCGAGTCGTCCCAGGTGAAGCCTCGGGCGGCGAGCGCGCGAGGTCGAAAGCGAAGGACCTCCGCCGCCGGCAGCTTGGACGCGGGCAGACCCACGCCCCCCTCTGACGACCGGGGCACGCGGAGATCGGCGTGGCGGGACTCGACTGAGTGCGCGCCGATCTTCATGAGCGGCGGGCCGGCCCCCGCAGGGTTGGGGCGCAGCTCGAAGTAGGCGTCCAGGGCGTAGACCCCCTCACAGGCGACGAAGAGGGTGGGAAGGTCCATCTCGTACTGAGCGTTGCGGATCTCGCGCACCTCGAACTGCAACGTCGGCGGAGTTGCGGGCGCGCCGTCCTCGGGCACGAGCGTCGGGGGCATGAACATCGCCGCGATGTTCAGCATCGGCATCGGCCGGCCGAAGGCGTCCTCGAACGGGACCTCACGCAGGCTGACCCGAGGTGTGTCGATGACAATGTCGCTGCCGTGGATCCGCCCCTCGGTCAACGCCAGAAGATCGACGGAGACCTCCACCTCCTCGGCGAGCACGACGGTCTTGCCCTGCGAGTCGGAGAGCACGGGTCGATGGATGTGAAGCTCGGTGGGGATGGGTCCCCAGTCGAGCCGCTCCCATGTGATGCTGCCGCGAAAGACACGACCGTTGACCAGCTCGTCGAAGACCGAGCGGGCATAGTGAGAGTTGATGAGGAAATACGTGAGGAAGTAGAGGAGCCCGAACGAGGCGAGGAAGAGGAAGATGTCTCCGACGATGTGCTGGTAAAGGCGCGTGCCGACCTTGACGACGCGCTGCGTGGCCCGCGTCGTGGCCTCCCGCGCGACCTCGAGCCCTTCGCCTATGCGACCGAGCGTGTCCCGATGCGGGCCCGGCGTCTCGCCGTCGTCGTCGTCGGGGTCCAAGTCTGCCATCGCGGCGCGACCATACCCGATCGTCCAATTCCTCAAGGAGTGGATCTGTTTGGCTTCTGAATGCCGTACAATCCTCGGCCCCGTTTGAGGCTCTACGGGCACTCTTCCACAGGGACAAGAACATGAAGCACTGCAAGGTCGCGATCGGCGTCATTGGCCTCGGACTCCTCGCTGCAACGGGCGCGGCGGGGGCTCCGGCGGCCCGAAGGGCGAGGATCGGCGGCCACTTTGAGGCCCTCGCGAGCACGGCTGAGGCCCGCGGTGAGGCGGCCGCCGTCGAGCAGGCCCGAGGTCTCGGCCTGAAGCTGAGGGTGCGCGGCGGGCAGACGCTCATCCCGGTCATCCTCGAGCCGGCCCCCGGTCTAACGCCCAATGATCTCAACGACGTCAGCATCACGAACCTCGGGGGCCTCCTCGACGCCCGGTCGCGGCACTACGTCCGCGCGCTCGTTCCGGCCGGCGCCCTGCGCGCCTTGAGCCGCGACCCGAACTACAGCGTGACTCGTACGCCCGCTGTGCCCTTCGAGAATGGCGGCTTGGGGCCGTTGCGCTCCGAGGCTCCCGCGCTGACCGGAGCCGATCTCTTCCATACCGCCGGTCTCACGGGCGTCGGCGTCGACGTGGCGGTCATCGATCTCGGGTTCATCGGCTTGGCCGCCCGCATCGCCGAAGGTGAGCTGCGAAACGACACCGTCTCCATCGACTACTCCGGCACCGGGATCGAGTCGGGCACCAGCCACGGCGTCGGCGTGGCAGAGCACGTCGCCGACATGGCACCCGGCGCGCGAATCCACTGCATCAAAGTGAGCGACGAGGTCGACCTCCAAAACGCCGCCGACTACCTCGCGGCGAACAACATCCCGATCGCCAACCACTCCGTCGGCTGGGTCATCGCCAGCTACTACGACGACACGGGCCCCATCAGCGGCATCGTCAACGAGTCCCACGACGTCGACGGCACGTTCTGGGCGGTCTCGTCGGGCAATAGCCAACGCCGACACTGGCGCGGCGGCTGGACCGACGCGGACGCCGACGGCTGGCTGGAGTTCGCGGCCGGCGATGAGCAGATGAACGTCGCGACATCGAGCACGACGGCCACGTTTTTCCTCAACTGGAACCAGTACGGAGCCTCGGTCACGAACCTCGACTTCTTCGTTTACAATAAATCGAACGTGGTAGTGGCCAAGAGCGAGGCGGCACAGACGGGCGCGCAAGATCCCTCGGAGGCCTTGAGCTTCACCTACCAGTCGGCCTCCGCGCCTTATACGATCCGCGTGAAGCGCCTCGCCGGCCCCACGGCGGGCCTCGATATGACCATCTTCGGCTTCTACAACGACGTCGAGTACTTCACGGCCGCCTCGAGCTGCACCGATCCGGCAAACGCGCACGGGGCCTTCGCCGTCGGCGCGATTAATCAGGTCAACTGGAACCTGGCTTTGCCGGGCGTGGAGTCGTTCTCGAGCCAGGGCCCAACAAACGACGGCCGCCTCAAGCCGCAGATCGCCGGACCCGATGGCACGACGAGCAAGACCTACGGCAACGTCGGGTCCTACGGGACCTCGTTCTCCTCGCCCACCACGGCCGGGGCCGCCGCGCTCATCCTCGCTCAGGACGGGAGCCGGACGGCCATCGACCTGGAGAACCTGCTGTCGGCCTGGGCTATCGACGTCGGGGCGGTCGGGCCCGATACGGTCTATGGCGCGGGTCTGCTCAACCTCGAGCTGCCGACCTGCATGGACGACGCCGACTGCCAAGACGCTTCGATGTGCAATGGCTTCGAGGCGTGCGTCGACGGGCTCTGCGTCAACGGCGCGCCCCCGAGCTGCGCCGACGGCCTCGCGTGCACGACGGACACCTGCAACGCCGCAACGAACGCCTGCGAACACGCCGCCAATCACGGAGCCTGCGACGATGGGGACGCCTGCTCCGCCGACTTCTGTGACGTCGCCCTCGGCTGCCAGGCAAGCCCCGTCGTCAATGGCACGGTCTGTAACGATGGGGACGTCTGCACAACGGCCGACGTCTGCACCGACGGAGCCTGTGGCGGCGGCGATCTGAACTGCGATGATGGTCTCTTCTGCAACGGGGTCGAGAGCTGCAGCCGCGCCTCTGGCTGCGTCGCAGGTACGCCCCCCTGCTCCAGCGACGGCGTCGCCTGCACCACGGACGCCTGCAACGAAGCGACGAACACCTGCGATCACACCCCCAATCACGGGGCCTGCAATGATGGGAACGACTGTTCCACCGACGCCTGCGACCTCACGCTCGACTGCCAAACAAGCCCCGCGGCCAATGGCACCGCCTGTGACGATGGGAACGCCTGCACGACGGTGGACGCCTGCACCAACGGCGCTTGTGGCGGCAGCGGCGCTCTGAACTGCGATGATGGCGCCTTCTGCAACGGGGCCGAGAGCTGCAACCCGGCCTCGGGCTGCGTCGCGGGCGCGGCGGCTTGCCCCAGCGACGGCGTCGTCTGCACGACGGACTGCAACGAGGCCAACGACCTCTGCTACCAGCCGAGTGACGCCGCGTGTAATGACAACAACGCCTGCACATCGGACCTTTGCCACCCCGTCAGCGGCTGTGTGGTCACGCAATTATGCGCGGCGGCCCTCGCCAGCGAGACCTTCGAGTCCAATAACTGGACCGGCGGCGTCGGCTGGCGTGCCGGTTGGACCGCCGCCGGCGACAGCGGGATCATCAATACGAACACCCCCCACGGCGGCACGCGCCACCTCCGCCTTCGACGGAATACCGGCGTCCTGACGCGCGCCTTGAACATGACCGGCGTCATCTCTCCGAGGCTCCAGTTCTGGTGGAAGGCGACGAGCTTCGAGGGCGCCGAGAAAGCCGTCGTTCAGGTGAGCCCCGACGGCACGACGTGGACCACGGTGCACACCATCACGGCGGCTCAGGCCAACAACGTCTACACCCTCGCCGACGTCAGCCTCGCGGCGTTCGCGCCCTACAGCAGTAACTTCCGCATACGCCTGAAGGCTCAGATGGGCGATACCAGCGACCTGCTCTACTACGATGACCTCCAGGTCACCGGCCTGCGGTAGTCAGACGTCGGCCGGACGTGGGGCCGCCGTCGGGCCCGTGCACAAGAACGCCGTGGCGCACCGACGATAACTTTGGGATCATGCCGCATCTTGAATGAACGCGCCCCGCCTTGCGTCTCCCTGAAGGCAAAGCAAGGACTCCAAACGTGAACGCCAATCTCTCCTCTGGTCTGCTCGCCCTCGCCCTCTTGGCCCTGCTCGCCGCGCCCGCGATGGCCGACACGGTCAAGCCCTGGCAAGGCGCGCGCACGGTCGTCAAGGCCCGCCACCTCGCCCCGGCCATGCGCAAGGGCGGGGACTACTGGGACAAGTACACCTTCAACGCCAACCTCGGCGAGAAGGGCACGTTCTACTTCTCGCTGGCGATCGGGGACGCGCTCTCGACCGACAAGAAGCTCGATTGTAAAGGACGCTTGACCTTCGAGGACAAGACGTACCGCTGGGACAACGACTTCCGTGAGAGCGCGTGGTCCCAGACGAGCGGCGACACTTCGAAGATCACGGCTGGCCGCGCGAGCCTCGAGAGCGACGGTGAGAAGCTCACCTTCCGGAACGAGACGGACGGTATGATCTACGAGTTCGATTTCACCCCCATCGCCCGACCTTGGCGGCCCAAATCGGGTCAGATCCAGTTCGGCGCGGACAAGAACGCGTACGACGTGACGCTCTTCCCGCTCATGCAGGTCAAGGGCAAGGTCAAGCTCGCAGGCGGGGAGTGGACGCCCGTTGATGGCCGGGGTTTCGGCTCGCACGTCTGGGGGGATCTCGCGCCCTACGACATGTTCCGCTGGAGCCTGGAGTTCCGCGGCCTGAGCGGCGACTACACGGTCTACTTGCGTGAGCTCGGCACGACCGGCGAGTTCGGCCAGACCCGTATCCCCTACCTGCTGATCACCAAGGGCAAAGACGTCCTCGTGGAGTCCTTCGACTTCCAGTTCGCGCCGACGGAGGTCACGACCGACGAGGTCCACGAGAATAAGTACAAGGTGCCCCACTCGTTTACGCTGATCGGCAAAGACGCCGAAGACCCGACTCGGCAGTTTCGCGCCGTCGTCAAGATGAAGAAGCAGAACAAGCGCAAGGACTACCTTGAGGGCCTCAACGTCATGACCAAGGGCATCGCCGCCCGCTTCAGCAAGCCGGTGCTCTACGACTACGACACGGACTTCACCTTCGAGGTGAAGACGAGCACCGGGCTCGAGCGGATCGTCCAAGGCGTCGATCTCGGCCGCCTCGAGATCAACTGGCTCAATCAGTAAGCGCGGCGAAGCGAAAGCGTCCTCACTAATGCAGGACGGGCGCTCGGGCCGCGATGAACTCGTCGACGGACCGGAAGTAGAAGAAGATCAGAACGTCGAGCGCGCGTGGGGCCATATCGTCCAAGAGCACGAGCTTGCGGGCGACTGTTCGACGCTGGCCGAGCTGCCGAAGCGAGGCGTGCGCGACCTCTAGGTCGGGGCCGGTGAGGCCGTCGCGCTCGATGCGCTCGAACGCCCGCCTGATGCTGTCGGCCTCAAACAGCGGGTGCACCCCGACGGCGCCCAAGCTGACCCAAGGGTGAAGGGCACCCCCTGCCGTCGCGTCTGCGTTCGACTTCAACAAGACCTCCCACTTCCACGACACGGGTTCGGCCACAACGGTCCCGTCGTCGCGTCTGCGTTCGACTTCAACAAGACCTCCCACGACCCATGCCCACTGAAGCTAGCGGCCAATGCGGTTGATTTCAAATGGGCTTGGCTTGAACCCTGTGGCCAAAAGCGAGCACGTCGTCGAGGGTGTATGAGCCCGGCTCCCGGCCCACGAGAAACCGCGCCGCCCTGAGGGCACCTCTCGCGAAGATCACGCGGTCCGTGGCCCGGTGCGTCAGCTCGATCCGCTCCCCTTCGCCGAGGAGGAAGACCGTATGCTCTCCCACGACGTCGCCCCCCCGCGCCGCGCTCAGGCCGAGCTCCCCCGGCTGCCGCTGACCACTCACGCGAGGAAAGGTCAGCGGGGTGACCGTGCCCGGTTGCCCACGCCCCGATGCCGCGCTCTCCGCAAGCGCGAGCGCCGTCCCGCTCGGGGCGTCGACTTTTTGAGAGTGGTGCAGCTCGAAGATCTCCAGATCCCAGTCGACGGCCCGAGCGGCTTCAGCGACGAGGCGGTGGAGCAGGGTCAGCCCCAGGCTGAAGTTCGACGCGATGAGCACCGGGGCGGCTTGAGCGTGCGCCTCGATGAGCCCGCGGGCCACGGCTGACCGCCCGGTCACGCCCGTCACCAACGGCACGGGTGCCCCCTCCAACCGGGTCAGCAGCTCCTCGGTCGCTCCGGGCAAGGAGAAGTCGATCACCACGTCGCAGCCCGAGAAGCCGACCGTCCGCGGCGTCTCCCGATCAACCTCGGCCACAACCTCGACGTCCGGGGAGGACAACGCCAGACCGCGAACGAGCTGGCCCATTCGGCCGGACGCGCCGAAGAGCCCCAACCTCAGCTTCGTCTTCACGTGGACCCGAGCAGCCCGAACTCCTGCGCCAACACACGAAGGCGGGCCTCATTGGAGGGCTGAAGGGGCACCAGCGGCAGCCGGACCATGGCGTTCAAACCCTTAGAGCTCCACGCGCAGAGGGTCTTGACCGGCACCGGGTTCGACTCGACGAAGAGGCCGACGAAGAGGGGCAAGAGCTGAAGATGAATCCGCCGGGCGGTCTCAAGCTCACCGGCCTCGAAGGCCTTCCACAACGCGACCATACGCTCCGGGACGACGTTGCTCGCGACGCAGATCACCCCTCGGCCCCCGAGACAAAAGAGCGGGAATGCGACGGCGTCGTCTCCCGACAACACGGTGAGCCGGTCCCCGATCCGCGCGATGATCTCGGCGTCGAAGACGATGTTACCCGTCGCCTCTTTGATGGCCACGATGCCCGGCACGTCGGCGAGGCGATCGATGACGTCGATGGTCAAGGAGATGCCGGTTCGGCTCGGCACGTTGTAGAGCACGAGCGGCAGGCCCGGAGCCTGCTCGGCGATGGCCCGGTAGTGGTGATACAGGCCCTCGGGGCCGGGTTTGTTGTAGTACGGCGTCACGGCGAGGCCACCGTCCGCGCCCAGCTCCAAGGCGGCACGGGCAAGCTCGATGCTCGCGGCCGTGTCGTTGGTGCCGACCCCCGCGACGATCTTGCAGCGGCCGCGGGCTGCCTCAATGACCGTGCGGAAGATCGCGAGCTTCTCGTCGGTCTTCAGCGTGGCCGACTCCCCGGTGGTGCCACACGGCACGAGTCCGTGAATGCCCGCCGCGATTTGCCGCTCGACGAGCGCGGCGAGCGCGTCGTGATCGACCCCCTTCTCCGAGCCGCGAAGAGGGGTGATGAGCGCGGTGTAGATGCCTTCAAACATGGGGAGCCCTCCTCGGGGGGTGCCGCGCCTTACCGAATGCCCGGGCTTCGAATCAAGGGCATTGTTGTTTTTTGTGGGTTGACGCTCTGGGGGTCGGCAAGTAGGGTCCGCCCAACTTTTGGCCCGGTTGACCCTCACAAACCGGAGGATTCATGCTCTCAGTCGCGCTCATCCTCACGCTCTCCGTCGCCACGGGAGTGGCCATCGCCGCGGTCGGATGCCGTTTGATCATCGGGATGATGCCTCGTCGGGATCCCTGAGGCTTCGCTGCCTTACCGCAGGCGCCGACTCACTTCCTTGAAGATCTCGCCGCTTCCCACCTTCAGCCAGTCGAACAAGACGACCTCCGTTGACGTCGGCACGCCCCCGGCCAGCGAGATGAGCTGAAGGCCGACGTTGAAGTTCTCTTTCGTGCGGCTCGCGACGGCGTCCGCGGGCACGTGGACCGTAAACCCGGCGGCGCAGAGGTCACGCACCGTCTGGTAGACACAGACATGCGTCTCCAATCCGACGACCACGACCGAAGTTCTGCCCGTCGCGCGCACAGCCTCGGCCGTCGGCGCGTCCCGCATCGCGCTAAAGCTCGTCTTGGCAAAGGGGGCAAAGGGGGCAAAGGGGGCAAAGGGCTGACCCGTAAACAGCGCCCGCAGCGGTGCGACGGTCGGCCCGAGCCCTTGAGGGTATTGCTCGGTCACGATGACCGGCACGTCGAGCCTCGCCGCGAGCGTCAGGAGGTGGCCCACGTTTCGCGTCTGGGCCTCGACGACCGCCTGAGGCATCGCCGCGCAGAGCCGTTCTTGAATGTCCACGACGAGCAGCGCCGTTGTCCCGGCCGTGAGCTCCAATCGGCGTTCACCGCCCGTCAACTCTTGGCGGCGTAGGTATGACATGGTCAATTTCTCCAGCGGTGGACTTGGACGTTCCTCGGGTACTATACGCGGCTGATGGGAATCCCGATGGGCCAGGCACTCTTCCTCTGCGTTCTTCCCGCGTGCATCGCCGAGGGGGATGACCTCTACGCGACAGACCGCGGCGTTGTCGCGGTAGACGGGGCGACCCGGGATCTCGCCCAGCCACCGGCCTACGCGGACGTCGCGCCGATCATCAAGGAGAAGTGCGGCCAGTGCCACGGCGAGCCGCTCCTGCTTGGCGCGCCCAACGTCCTGACCACCCTGGAAGGGGCGCGGCTGTCCTCGAGCCGCATCGTGGCCCGAGTCCAACTCGGGACGATGCCACCCCCAAGCCAAGGCTATCGACCCGTCACCGAGGCCGAAGCCGCCCTGCTCCTGGCCTGGAGCACTGCGGGCGGACCCGAGTGATGTTGAGCTCTTCTACAAGCTGCTGCCCGACCAGAAGGACAACGCCGTGTCGACCACCGAGATGATCCCCGAGGAGTTCCTGCTCGCGGTGCCCAAGACCGATCTGCATGTGCACCTCGACGGCTCGATTCGCCTCCCAACGCTCATCGACCTCGCCCGCGAGTATCGGGTCGATCTGCCGTCCGAGACCGAGAGCGGGCTGAGAGAGCTCGTCTTCAAAGACCGCTACAAGAACCTTGGCGAGTACCTCAAAGGCTTCGGCTATACGGTCGGGGTCATGCAGAGCGAGCTGGCCCTGGAGCGCGTGGCCTTCGAGCTGGCGATTGACTGCCAGCAGGAGGGGGTCCGCTACCTTGAGGTTCGCTTCGCCCCTCAGCTCCACGTCCACAAGCACATGAACTCCGTGACGGTCCTGCGCGCGGTCAATCGCGGCCTGAGGCGCGCTCGCGACGACTTCAACTCCCGGACTGCGGTGGCCACGCAGGTCGAGCCGGCGTTCGAGTACGGCATCATCGTCTGCGCGATGCGGATGTTCCGGGAGGGCTTCTCCGAGTACTACAGCAGCCTCGTCGAAGCCCACCGATACGCCCCCCCGAAGGAGGTCTATCAGATGGCCTCGCTCGAGCTCGCCCGCGCCGCCGTCATCGCGCGAGACGAATACGGTATGCCCATCGTCGGCTTCGATCTCGCGGGCGAGGAGTCCGGCTACCCCGCCGACGATCACGCCGAGGCCTTCCGCCACGCCCACAAGAGCTTCATGAAAAAGACCGTTCACGCGGGCGAAGCATACGGGCCGGAGAGCATCTTTCAGGCGATCACCGATCTGAACGCGGACCGCATCGGGCACGGCACCTACCTGCTCGAGCCCGACGCCATCTCCGACTCCGAGATCACCGATAAGGTTGGCTACGTTCGTAAGCTCGGTGAATACATCGCCGACCGTCGAATCACGCTGGAGGTCTGCCTGACGAGCAATCTGCAGACGAACCCCAGTATCCAAAGCTACGCCGACCACCCGTTCAAGAAGATGCGCGAAGCCCGCCTCTCGACGACGCTGTGCACCGACAATCGGACCGTGAGCAATACGACGTTGACCAATGAGCTGAGGATGGCCATCGACCACCTCGGCCTGACTCGCCATGACCTGAAGTCGATTATTATCTATGGCTTCAAGCGCAGCTTCTTTCCGGGGTCGTACCAGCGGAAGCGGGCGTATGTCCGGCAGATCATCGACTATTACGAGACGATCGAGCGACGTTTCTATGGCCCGGTCGCCTGAGACGAGGGCGAGCGGGAGACGCGCCCTTGCACTGACCCTCGCGCTTTGGGCCTGCGACTCGGAGACGCTCGTCTTCGAGGCCTCCGATGGGTTGCACCGCCGACCGGACGGCCGCTTCGAGCTCGGTTTCGCCCCGCAGTCACCGACGACAGGTCTCGAGATCCCCCAGCTCGACGGCTCGGTCACCACCGGTGATCTGACGCGCCTGACGGACGCCGGGTATTGCCAGCCGGGTCTGGTCGTCGGTATCACCTGCGCGCCGAACGGGCGGACCGTTGTGCCCTTGGCGACCATCTCGGCGCAGACGCGAGACTGCTTCGGGCACGAGGTCGTTGTGAGCACAACGAGTGATGAGCGGGGGCGGTTCACCCTTCGCGGACTCTCGCCGGGGCCCGTCACCCTCGAGGTGCGCTCCGGCAGCTTCGTGGGGCGGTATCGGGTCACGGTGCCGCCCGATGGTCAGGTCACCCTCGACGACCAGAACGGCAAGCTCTGCCTCGCGCCGGACGCCACGCGCCTCGCGGTCATCACGGGGCAGTTCGACCGCATCGAGGACGTGCTCGCTCGCTTGGGCTTCGAGCACGAGAGCGCGTGTGGACACGCGGTCTACGATCGCCCCGCCCGTCGCCTGCTCACCGATCTCCCGACGCTCGCCCTGACCGACGTGCTCTTCGTGAACTGCGGCACGCACCTGAACCTCCGCGCCGACAACGTCGAGCACCGGCAGATGTTGGAGAACCTCCGGGCCTTCGTGCGAGGGGGCGGCTCGCTCTACGTCTCGGACCTCGCGGCGGGTCTCCTCAACGTCTTGTACCCGGCGTTTGTCACCTTCGACGGCACGTCGTTTCCCTCCGCGGACGCGCCCGTCTCGACCTGTTGCGCCTGTGGGGACTGCCCGCCGGAGTGCATCGAGCGCCCGCGTCCCATCTCCGGCGTGTGTGCCGGGACGTCCGACCAGAGCGTGGCCTGCACGGCCCCAAACCCCAGCTTCATCGGTCGGGGCCGCGTCGGTGCCGTGGAGGCTGTCATCCACGATGCCCAGCTTCGCGCCCACGTCGGCAGCGCGTCGGTCCTCATCCGGTACAACCTCGCGGGCTGGGTCGGGATCACCGACACCTCTGACGGTGTGGAGGTGCTCGTCTCGGGTGCTCCGGGCTCAAGCCAGGTCAACCGTCCGCTCGTCGTCCGGTTCGCGCCGGAGGGCTCACAGGGCGGCCGGGTGGTCTACACGACCTTCCACAACCATGATCAGCCCGACTTGACGATTGACCCCCTCATGGAGGCCATCGTCCTTCGCCTCTGAAGCCGCGACCCGATCAGATGGGCAGAGGTCGGGTATTGAAGTCGGGGTTGCCGAAACGCTCCGCTTCGACGCCCATGAGGTGGCAGGTGGAGAGCAGCAGGTTGTTGTGGCTCTCCCCGGCGAAGACCAAGTGGCGCCCGCCCCGGAGCGCGCCCCCGGCCCCGCCCGCGAGGATAAAGGGGATGCTGTCGTGGGCGTGCGAGTTGCCTCGGGACAGCTCGTTGCAGCAGAGGACCAGCGTATTGTCCAGCAAGGTGCCCTCCCCTTCGGGCACGGCGGCGAGCGAGTCGAGCAAATAGGCCACCTGCTCGTTGTACCAAGTGAGCATCAGTGCCCATTGGTCCTGCAGGTCGGTGCTCTGGTCCCCCGCGTGGGACAAGCTGTGGCCGTCCTGGTCGCGCAGGCCCATGAAGGTGAACCGCAGGGCGTTGACCGCGCTGGAGAACTCCAAAGAGGCGACGCGCGTCAGGTCGCAGGCCAAGGCGAGCACCATAAGGTCAATCTGCTGTCGGGCGACGCGCTCGAAGTTGTCCTCGCTCGCGACGTCCAGATCTGCGGGTCGGCCCGGCCGCGTACACAACATCGGTCCGTCGGCGGAGATCTCGAGGCGTCGCTCCAGATCACGCACGGAGTCGAGGTGGTTGGAGAGCTTCTGCCGGTCCTCGGTGGCGAGCTTGCGGTTGAGGCGCTGGAAATCCCCGAGCACGAGGTCAATCACGCTGCGCCGCTGAACGACGGTCTTGCGGAGGATCTCGGGATCCTGGTCAATCGGCGAAAACAGTCGCTGCCAGACATTGACGGGGTTGTTCTCCGGCGGCAGCGGCTGGTCGGGGCCCAGATAGCTGATACGCGCGCGCGGCTCGTTCTCGATGGCCCGCACGCCGAGCTCCAGGGACTTGAACCGGGTCTGGGCGTTGAGCTCTTTTGCGATGAACTGGTCCACGCTGATGCCGCCCGCCCAGCCCGCGCGCTGGCCGTCGCCGTCGGCGAAGGGGCCTTCGAGGATGATCTCGCCCGTCAAAACGGTGGCCATGCCCCGGTTGTGCGGGCCGCCGGGGCCGACGTCGGCCACCTGATTGTCGACGCCGTCGAAGAAGACGCAGCGCGACTTGTGGCGCTCAAGGGGCGCGGTGATCTGCGGCAAGGTGAAGTTCGACTCCGTTCCTTGCGGAGACCACCGCTCCTTCAGCGTGCCGTTGGGATTAAAAACAACGATGAAACGCTTGGGGAAGCTCGGGGCCGCGTTGGCGCGACCGGGGAGGATCTGGAGCAGCGGCATGGCCAAGGCCAGACCACCGGCGCCACGCAGGAGGGTGCGGCGGCTGATCACGGCTGGGCTCCGTTCTCGGGCGAATCGGCTGCTTCCGCGTTTGCCTCTTCGAGTGCCCCTTCGAGTGGACGACGTCGGAAACGGAAGAGGTTGGTCGACGTGAGCTGCTCGACCATCGAGACCAGATCCCGACCGCCGTCTTCGTAGGCGAGATAGAGCTGGTCGAGGCTGCAGAGATCAGCGCGGGTCTCGCCGCGGCCCTGGGCGAAGCGGAAGTACTGGGTCACCGCGCAGCGATGAACCTGCTCGCTATTGGCCAGTTGGCGGGAGAGCGCGGCCGCGCCCACGAAGGGACCGTCGGCGTCGAGGGTCGCGGTCATCTCGCCGCTCGCGTCGACGACGTGGCCGTTCTCCGTCGTGCGCCACCGGCCGTCGGCGTCGAGGTTCTCAAAGCCGAAGCCGATGGGGTCGATGAGCGCGTGGCAGCCCGCGCAGGCCGGATTGGCGCTGTGCTCCTCGAACTGCTGACGCGTTGACCTCGTGGGGTCCGGGCTCGGAGGCACGATGGGCAGGTCCGGCGGGGGCGGCGGGAGCGGCGTACACAAGATGTGGTCGCGCACGTAGACGCCGCGGTTGACCGGCGAGGTGCGGTTCGGCTTGGCGGTGACCGCCATGATCGAGGTGTGGGTCAGGATGCCGGCCCGTTGGGTGGGATCGAGCGGCACCTTCCGCATCTCGGAGCCGACCACGCCGGGGACGCCAAAGTAACGGGCGATGGTCTCGTTCATGAACGTGTAGTCGGCGTCGAAGAGGCGCGTGAGGTTGCGGACCGGCCCCCAGAGCAGATCCTCGATGAAGGCGTGCGATTCAGCTGCGAAGAGCGGCCTGAGCCCCTCATTGAAGTCCGGATAGGCGGAGGCATCGCGGGACAAGGTGTAGACCTCACCGATGCGGAGCCACTGATCGAAGAAGTCGAGGAGGGTGTGTCGGGCGCGGTCGTCGGCGAGCAGGCGGCGGGCTTGGGCCTTGACCTGCTCCGCGGTCGTCAGCTCACCTCGATCGGCGGCGTCGAAGAGGTCTGAGTCGGGCATCGACTGCCAGAGCAGGTACGAGAGGCGCGACGCCATCTCGTAGTCGGTGAGCCGCAGGCGGTCTTTGTCTTCGTGCCGCCCGTCTTCGACATTGATCACATCAAAGACCTCACCGACCTCGATGCGAAACAGGAAGTTCGGGGACTGGAGCAGGGCTTGAATCACCAGCCGAAAGGCACGTTCAAAGCGCGGCGGATCCATGACCAGCGCGGCGTCGTACAGGGTCATCAGGCCGTCGACCTCCTCGTTCAGGAGCGGTCGACGAAAGGCCCGACGGCCAAAGCTGATGACAAACGCCCTCAGGCAGGCGGCCTCTCCGACGACCGCGGGCTGACAGGGCAAGAGGCTTTCAAGCCGGGTCACGGCCGTCTCGGAGAGGCGCTCGGAGGCCTGCATATACTGCTCGGCGTGCAGCGGGGTCATGCCCAGGGACGCCGCCTGATTATTGAACCCCATGAACTCTTCGTCGGGGGTAAAGCCATTCGCGGGCGCGCTCACGTCGCCGAGGAGAGCCCGAATTGTATTGTTATATTCACGACGGGTGAGGCGGCGAATGAGCGCGGGACCGGGGTCTGCGTTCTGGAAGTCGCAGGCGACCGGTGAGCTCTGAGGGTGAGGCGGCAGGCTCGGGGGACCGGTGTCGGGGCGGACCATCGGCTTCGGAACGGAGGCGTCGGCGGGGGGCGTCGACGCCGGGGTCTGGTCGGCCGCCTGAGCATCGGCACTCGACTCAGGCTCGTCTTCTAACGTGGACCCACAGGCCGAGACCAAGGCGGCGGCCAAGGCGACTCGCAGGGCAAAGCCCAAGGCGAGAAAGCGGGACAGCAGACGGGTCGGGCGGGGGTGCAGAGGATATCTCCGAGAGGCCGCTCGGATTATCGAAGAGGACACGCTGCGGGTCAACGAGACGGACGTTGATTGGGCACACGCTGCGGCGCAGCACTTCAGGCCCGTGGACGTGTGAACCTCAGAACGATCGGGAGCAGGATCCCCGCGAGCGCGGCGGCCGCCGCTCCGAAGAGGAACATCGGCGTCGGTCCGAGCTTGTCCCAGAGGACCCCGGCCACGAGGCTCGAACCGAACAACGAGAAGCCCGTGACGAGCTGATAAGCACCGAAGGCCGTGGCCCGAAGGTGGTCCGGCGCGAGCTGGGCGATGAGCTTGGAGAAGAGGCCTTGGGTCATCGCCATCGAGGTGCCCCACAGGGTCGCGCCGAAGAACATCATCTCCGGTGCCGGGTGGCCGGCGAGCGAGAGATGCGCGATACATTGAGCGAAGAGGCCGAGGGCGAGCAGGGGTCCGGCCGGGGCGCGATCGGCGAGCGAGCCCATTGGCCAGGCGAGCAGCGCGTAGACCCCGCTCATGACCGCCAGCAGGAGGGGCGCCTCGGTCAGCGAGATCCCCGCGCGCCCGGCGCCGAGCAGGAGAAAGGCGTCGGTAAAGCGACCGAAGGACATGAGGCTCGCGAGCGCGACGAGCGACCAGAAGGCCCTCGGTAGCTCCATGAGCGGGCCTCGAAGCGGACGCGGCTTGTCGGGCCTGGGCTGGGCGTCGTCGAGCTTGATGGGGACAGCGCGGGGTGGTTCCTCCACCCCGACGACGAGGATGAGGACCGCGGCCAACGCGGGCAGGCAGGCCACCCACAAGATCTCGCGGGGCTCGAACCCCAGGCGCGCGAGGCCCACGGCGAGCAGCGGCCCGAACATCGCGCCCCAGTTGTCGAGCGTCTGCCTTAGGCCATAGGCGGCGCCGCGACGCTCAGGCGGCACGAGATCGGCGATGAGCGCGTCCCTCGGGGCCCCACGGATGCCCTTGCCGACCCGGTCGAGCAGACGAGCGGCGAGCACCGCCATCGCGCTTCCGGCGAGGGGGAAGAGCGGCTTGACCAGAGCGGAGAGGCCGTAGCCGATGACCATCGGGATCTTGCGCCGGGTGAACCTATCACTCAGGGAGCCGGAGACGAGCTTGATCGCGGCCGAGACGACCTCGGCGAGCCCTTCGATGAACCCGATGAGGAGGCCCGTGGCGCCCAGCGACGTGACGAGCAGGAACGGCAGGATCGCCTGCATCGTCTCGCTCGACAGATCCATACAGAGGCTGACGAGCCCGAGCGCGTACACGCTGCGAGGCAGGCGCACGGCCGGGTGGCTCTGTTTTTTCTTCTCGGGGCTCACGTCGAGAGCGCGTACTCCAGCTCGCCGAGCAGATCGTCGACGTGCTCGATGCCGACGCTGAGACGGATGAGACCGTCGTCGATGCCGAGCTGCGCGCGGACCTCGGAGGGGATGCTGGCGTGGGTCATGATGGCCGGGTGCTCGATGAGCGACTCCACGCCTCCGAGGCTCTCGGCGAGCGAGAAGAGCTTGCACCGCTCAAGCACGGCGCGAGCGGCCGGTAGCCCCCCCTTGACGACCGTCGAGATCATCCCGCCGAAGCCCGTGGCCTGGCGCGCGGCGAGGGCGTGCTGCGGGTGCGACTCGAGGCCGGGGTAGATGACCTTCGAGATGGCCGGGTGGGCTT
Organism: Myxococcales bacterium; assembly: GCA_009692505.1. Taxonomy (GTDB): domain Bacteria; phylum Myxococcota_A; class Bradymonadia; order UBA7976; family UBA1532; genus SHZC01. Next base: position 3,096 of record SHZC01000041.1, on the reverse strand, counting down.
CGAGATAAGCCGCGATGACTCGGGCATTTTGCTCATGCTGACGCATCCGGACCGCGAGGGTCTTGGTGCCGCGCAGGACCAGGTAGCTGTCGAGGGGACCCGGCGTCCCACCGAGCGCGTTTTGCAGATACCGCAGCTTCTCCGCGAGGGCCTCGTTATTGGTCATGGCCACGCCGAGCACGACGTCGCTGTGCCCGCCTAAGTACTTCGTGCAGCTATGCACCACGACGTCCGCGCCCAATGCCAGGGGCTGCTGGAAGTACGGGGACATGAACGTATTGTCGACGATGACGAGGAGGCCACGGGCGTGGGCGCGCTCGGCGATGGCCGCGATGTCCACGAGCTTGAGCATGGGGTTCGTCGGCGTCTCCAGCCACACCGCCCGAGTCTCTGGTCGGATGTGCTCGAGGATCGCGTCGGGGTTCGTGAGATCGACGAAGGTGAAGCTGCGATCGGCCTCCTGGAAGACCCGGGTGAACAGGCGGTAGGTGCCCCCGTAGACATCGTCGCCCACGATCATGTGTCCGCCCGCGCCCAAGGCATGGGCGATGGTCGTCGTCGCCGCGCAGCCCGAGGAGAAGCAGAGGCCATAGGCGGCCCCCTCAAGGGCGGCGAGGTTCTTCTCGAGCGCGGTTCGCGTGGGGTTGTGCGTGCGGCTGTACTCATAGCCCTTGTGCACACCGGGGCTCGACTGAACGTAGGTGCTCGTCAGGTAGACGGGCACGTTGATGGCGCCCGTCGTCGGGTCGGGATCGTTCCCCGCGTGGATCGCCAGGGTGTCGAAGCGCGGTGGGGTCATCTTGCGGGTCATGTCTCGGCTCAAGTGGTGCGGCGCGTATGCGCGAGGTGGTCGATGACGTCGATCTTCGTGATGAGCCCGCGAACCTCGCCGCGCTCCCAGACGACGATGACCTTGCCCTGATTGAAGATGTGGTTGAACAGACCCACGGGCGCGTCGGGATCGGCGATCTCGAACTGATCGCTCATGACCACGCCGCAGGCCGAGTCCAATCGATCGATGCCGCCTTCGAGCATGAACTGAAGGAGCCGCGACTCGGTGACGAGCCCGACGAGTCGACCACTGTCGAGGACCGGCACCTGGCTGATGCCGCGGTTCTTCATGAGCTCGACCACGGACCGGACTGAGTCGGACTTCTGGACGGTGTAGACGAGGGGCGACTTGTTCTCGAGCAGCTCGCGGATGGTGCCGAGGCCCTGCTCCGGATCGAGGAAGCCGTGCTCACGCATCCAGTCGTCGTCGAAGATCTTGTTGAGGTACTTCGAGGCTTGGTCGGGCAGGAGCACGAGCACGTTCATCTTCTGGTCGAGGCGCTCTGCATACTTGATCGCCGCGACGACGGCCGCACCGCCCGAGCCGCCTGTGTAGAGGCCCTCCATGCGGGCGAGCCGCCGCGTCATGTCGAAGCACTCCTTGTCGTTGAGCTGCTCGATGTGGTCGATGAGCCCCAGGTTGATAGTGCTCGGGAAGAAGTCCTCGCCGATGCCCTCGACCTTGTACGAGTGCGGCTCGACGATCTTCCCGCTGCGCCAGAACTCCGTATAGACCGAGCCCATCACGTCAGCCCCGACGAGCTTGACCTCGGGCTTACGCTCCTTGAGAAAAGCGCCCGTACCCGTGATGGTGCCGCCCGTGCCGAGGCCCGCGACGAAGACGTCGAGCTCGCCGCCCGTCTGCTCCCAGATCTCCGGGCCGGTCGACTTGTAGTGCGCCTGCGGGTTGTCCTGATTGTGGTACTGGTTGGAGTAGAAGCACTTCGGCGTCTCCTGCGCGATCCGGCGGCTGACGGAGTAGTAGCTTCGAGGATCGTCCGCCTCCACGTCGGTCGGCGTGATGATGACCTTGGCCCCGGCGGCGCGCAGCGTCTTGACCTTCTCAATCGACTGCTTGTCGGGCATCACGAAGATGCACTTATAGCCGCGGAGGGCGGCGATCATCGCGAGGCCCATGCCGGTATTGCCGCTGGTGGCCTCGACGATGGTGCTGCCCGGCTCGAGCTCGCCGCGGCGCTCAGCCTCGTCGATCATGTTCAGGGCGATGCGGTCTTTCATCGACCCTGCCGGGTTGAGGTACTCCAGCTTGCAGTAGATGTCCGCCTTCAGCCCCGCCGAGACCCGGTTGAGCTTGACGATGGGCGTGTTTCCGATAGCGCGGGACACGTCGGCGACGGCTCCGCGCATGAGGGGGGGTGAAGCGCGCATGAAGAGGACTCCTCGGAGGGGGCGGTCAGGGTGATGGTCTATCCTGACGCGCCCTTGAGGCGCAAGGCACGCCACCCTTGAGGCGCAAGGCACGCCACCCTTGAGGCGCAAGGCACGCCACCCTTGAGGCGCAAGCAGCAGAAAACTTGCCGGCCCGCGCACCCGAACCTACATTTCGGCACACACCCAACAACGGAGGTCCAGATATGGAACAGCGCCCCAAGAGCCCCGTCGGCAGCGAACGCCGCCGCAACCGTTTCTTCGTGACCCAGAACACCGAATACCACCTCCAGGGTCGCGACTGCGTGGCCGTGCGGGATCTCTGGACCGGGCGTTGGCTGGCCGAGCACCCGGCCTTGGGGCGAAAGCTCTTCGGCGCGGTCCTGCCCACCGGGAACGGCCTCGAGCCCCTGACCGAACCCAAGAACGGCTGCCTCTTGTGGTTCGAGAACGGCGACAACGACATCCTGACGAGCCGAATCTCGGCCATGGGACGTCCGACCAAGGCCTCGACCCGACACTACGCCGAGGTCAGACATGCCGCCTGAGCGGGTCCCCGGAGCCGGGAAACCGTTGCCGATCGCGCGCTTTACACGCCGCGTCTTCGGCTTTATGGTTCGCCGATTTTTTTCGGCCCGGGGGGTGGTAGCAGATGGGATTTTCAGACTGGTTTGGTGGCGCTGAGCTGAAGGCGCGTATTACGGGACTCGAGAACGAGCTTTCGCAGGCGCGGACCGTGGCGGTTGAGGCCAAGAGAGACGCGGAGGAGGCCAAGAAGCGGGCCTCCGAGAAAGGGCGGGCCGCCGACGAAGCTCGGGAGGCCAAAAACCGCGCCGAGAAAAAGACCGAGAAGGTCCAGTCGATTCGCGACGTGAA
>SHZC01000248.1 GCA_009692505.1 Myxococcales bacterium | reverse complement strand
GGTCGGGTTCGAGCGTGAGAGCGGTGAGTTTCGCACCGAGCTCGCCCGCCTCGTGGAGCACCAGTTCGAGGCCCGCAAGCGCGAGATCCAGGGTCGGTATGACGCCGCGGTCGCGGGCATGTCCGACGAAGAACGCAAACGCCGCGAGGATGCCATCTCGCGTTTTGAGGAGTTCATAGTCAAGTACCCTGACCATCCAGAGTACACGCCGGACGCCCTGTTCCGCTTGGCCGAGCTGCACTTCGAAAAGGGCTACGACGACTACCTGGCCTCGCTTGAGCGACACGATGTCGATCAGGAGAAGTTCGAATCTGGGTCGCTGACGGAGGCCCCAGCCGAGCCCAGGCAGGATTACCGGCGCACCATCGAGCTGTTCAATCGACTGCTCGGCCAGTGGCCCAACAATCGGAACGCCGACGGCGCGATGTACCTCAAGGGCTACTGCCTCAAGGAGATGGGGGAGGACAAGCCGGCCCAGGACCTCTTCGTGACCCTGGTCGAGACCTACCCCGACAGCAAGTTCGTGGCCGAGAGCTGGCTGCGCATCGGCGAGTACTATTTTGATTACAACGACCTCCCGAAGGCCATCGCCGCCTACGGCAAGGTGCTCGAGAAGAAGGACTCCCCGTTCTTCGACAAGGCGCTCTACAAGCTCGCCTGGACCCACTACCGCAACGACCAATACGACGACGCGATCAAGCGGTTCAAGCAGCTCGTCGAGTTCAGCGACGAGCGCGTCGCCAAAGGCGAGAAGCTCGGGTCCGATCTACGCGCCGAGGCCGTCCAGTACTTGGCCGTGTCCCTCCAAGAGGAGGACTGGGATGGCGACGGCGAGCCCGACGCTGACGCCGGTTTTGGCCGAGCGCTCCGATACCTGACCGGCGAGAAGCCCTACGAGACCGAGGTGCTGAAGGTCGTCGCCCAGATCTACTTCGACAACGCGAAGTACGAGCAGAGCATCGAGGCGACCCGGTTCCTCCTCAATAAGTTCCCCACTCACCCGGATAACCCGGCACTGAATCAGAACATCATCGTCGCCCTCGAGCGCCTCAGACGCTTCGACGATGCATTCGCCGAGCGAGACGCCCTCGCGCGAAGCTATAGTGAGGGCAGCGTCTGGCAAGAGGCCAACCGCAATAACCTTGAGGCCACCCGCAAGGCCGACCAGCTCGTCGAAGAGGCCCTCATCACGGCGGCAACGTATCACCATCAGCGCGCTCAGGCTCTGAAGGACGAGGCCAAGAAGGGGCGCGCCGAAGCCGAGCAGGAGGCACTCCGGGAGTACCGGCTCGCCGCTGTCGCGTATGAGAACTACCTGCGGAAGTACCCGAGCTCCGAGAACGCCTACGAGCTCGGCTTCTACTACGCCGACTGCCTCTTCTACTCGTTCCGCTTCGGCGAGGCGGCCACACAGTACACAGCCATGCGCGACTCGACGTTGGGCTCGAAGTACACCGAGGTCTCCGGCTTCTACGCCGTGCTCGCCCACGAGAAGCTCATCCAGACGCAGATCGCCGAAGGAAAGCTGCCCTCCCGACCCTCGCTGGAGAACCGACCGCTCGAGGCGCCGCCCCCGCCAGCAACCGTCAACACCGACGGGACCGAGGAGATTGTCCGGGTGACGCCCGAGGAGATCCCTGCCGAGGTGCTGCACCTCATCGCCGTCCGCGAGTCCTATGTGAAACTTGGCCTCAACGACGCCGAAGGCGAGAACCGGCAGGCCAAGATGGCCTACAAGGCCGGCGAGGTCTATTACGACTACAAGAACTACGACAAGGCTCGCGAGTGGTTCACGTGGGTCGTTGAGCACCACAAGAGCACTCAGGTGGCGTACTTCGCCGGGCTCAACCTCATCCAGTCGTATCGCGTCGAGCGGGACTGGAAGAACATGCAGGCCTCCGCCGAGAAGCTCGCGGCGGCCGGTGTCGGGTCCGCAGAAGAGCAGGCTTCGCTCGCCGGGGAGCTGAAGACGCTGGCCACGGGCGCGGCCTTCAAGACCGCTGAGGCCCTGTTCAAAGAGGGCAAGTTCGACGCCGCGGCACGTGAGTACATCGCGCTCGTCGACTCAGCCCCCGACAATAAGTTCGCCGATCGCGCGCTCAATAACGCGGCCGTGGCCTTCGAAAAGGAGCGGCGTTTCGAGTCGGCGACGAACACCTATCAGCGCATCGTCCAGAGCTACCCGCAGAGCGAGTTCGCCAGCGAGGCGCTGTTCCGCGTGGCCGTCAACTCCGAACGGTTCTTCGACTTCGACCGCGCGGTCACCAGCCACCTCGCCCTCGTCGAGACGTACTCCGAGTCCGAGCATCGGCCCGAGTCGCTCTACAACGCCGCGGTCCTCCAGGAGGAGACTCAGAACTACCGGCAGGCCGCGGCGAACTTCGAACGGTACGCCGAGATCTTTGCCTCGCGTGAAGACGCCGCCGTGACCTTCTACCGATCGGCGAAGAACTTCGAGAAGCTCAAGGACACGAAGAGCGCGCTGCGCGTCTACGATATGTTTGTCCGGAAGTACGGAACGGACCCCAAGAACAGTGCCCTCGTCGTCGAGTCGCTCTCCCGGAGCGCGGACATCTACGAGGTCGCCGAGAACGCCCGGTCCGCCCGCGGAATGTGGGAGCGCGTCATCAATGAGTTCAACGCGCGAGGCATGCAGGTCGGCACGGCCGAGGCGATCCATCCCGCGAAGGCCAAGTTCAAGATCGTCGAGCAGGAGTTCGCCAAGTACGAGGTGCTCAAGCTCTCCGGCTCGCTGGCGAACCAAGGCAAGACCATCAAGGACATGCAGACGCGCATCCAGAACCTCCAGCGGATGTACGCCGAGGTCATCGACTACAAGGCGTTTGAGTGGACGCTGGCCGCGTTCTTCCGACTCGGCCACATCTACCAAATCTTCGCGCAGTCGCTGTACGAGGCGCCGGTGCCTCCGGGCTTCGGCGACGAGGAACAGGACGCCTACCGGACTCAGCTCGAAGACATCGCCGTGCCTATCGAAGACGAGGCCGTAAAGCGCTATCAGACGGCCTACGAGAAAGCCCGGGAGTTCAAGGTCACCAATGAGTGGACCAAGCGAATCCTGACCGCGCTCAACAAGTTCAAGCCCTCGGACTACCCGCTCTTCAAAGAGGAGCGACGCGCGACGACCCAGGAAGACCTGACCCCCGCGCGAATCCTGACCGTCGGCGGAGGGGGCGTATGAGCCGCACGAGGACGTTGTTGAGGCTCGCTTTGCTCACCTCTACCTGCGGGCTCCTCTCTTGCGGGGGGGCTCGCCCGGGAACGCCGGCCGCCAATACCCCGGACGCCTCGCTCGTCTCTACGGACACGATGGGCGCGACGGGCATAAAGCCGGCCGTGCCGGAGTCGGGTCCGAAGGTCTCGCCCGAAGCTCAGCGTGACCTCAAGGCCGGCGAGGCCGCCGCGGCCTCGGGCGATGTCGCAGCCGCTCGCGGTCACTTCGAGCAAGCCGCGCGGGCCGACGGCGGTGCCGCAGAGGCCCACTACAATTTGGGAATCTTGGCCGAGCGCGAAGACCGCCCCGCAGATGCCCGACGCAGCTACGAAGCCGCGCTCTCCGCGAGGCCTGAATTCGGACCGGCGGTGGTCGCGATCGCCTACCAGATGCTGCGCGAGGGCGACAAGGGCTCGGCGATGTCCTATGCCGAGGGCCGCCTCGCGCAATCACCGCAGAGCAACGATCTGAAGAACGCGGTGAGTCGCCTCCGACTGCTCACCGGCGACATCGAGCGAGCGATTCGGGAGAGCACCCTCGTCCTGCGCGTGGACGAAAAGAACGTCGACGCCATGAAGGTCCTCGCGGCCGGCTACGCCAAGCAGAACAAGCACGAGTTGGCCATCGCGATCCTTCGAAATGCCCAGGCGCTTGACGCGAGCGACCCGGAGATCTTCGCCAAGGTCGCCCGCAGCTACCAGGCGCTCGACGAGAAGCCCAAGGCCCGCGCGGCCCTCGAGGCGGCCGTTAAGCTGAACGGTGGTGGCAGCGCGGAGACCTACAACGACCTCGGGGTCATGTACCACGAGGCCGGGGACTTCGTCGGCGCCGAGTCGATGTTCGTCGAGGCCTTGAAGCGGTGGCCGACGATGGTCGCCGCCCAACTCAACCTCGGCAGCGCGTTCAAGGGCCAGCAGCGATATGCAGAGGCCGAGTCCGCAATGAAGCACGCGCTCAAACTGTCGGGCAGCTCGGGCGACATCCTCTTTAACTTGGGGATCTTGTACCTCGACGGTCAGTTCGCTGAGATTGACGCGGTGACGCGCCTTGAGCGCGCTGTCGAATATTTCGAGAAGTACAAGCAGGCTCCGGGGCGTCCCGCCGGTAACGATCCGGTCGACCAATACGTCGCCGAGGCGAACAAGCGCATCGAGGTCGAGAAGAAGAAGGCCGCCTCTCAGCGGCAAGCCCCCAAGGCGCCCGAGCCGGGCGGAGGAGACACGCCGTGACTCAATTTGCTCTCTGCCGCGCGCTCACCTTCCTCATCGTCGGCACGCTGCCCGCGACCGTCTTCGCTCAGGAGATCCCGGCCAAGAAGCGGGACAAGGGCAACGGCCGGGTCATTCAGATCGACGCGCTGAAGGTCGAAGGCCAGATTCAAAAGCCCGAGGCTTTTTATATTCTTCAAAAGGGCGAGGTGAGCTTCAAAGGCCTTGAGCCCAAGAAGAGCTTCGTGTCGGAGATCCTCGAGACGGTCGAGTCCGAGCCCTTCTAACGATGGGTAATCTGGGCGCCTTCGGCCTCCTCCTGTTGCTCCCCGCCATCGCCGCGCTCGGGACCTTGGTGGAGCGGTTCTTCGTGCTGCGGCTTCGGCTGTGGGTCGACCGAGACGGCTTCATGCGAGCGATTCAAAAGCTCGTGCTGGCCGACCAGGTCGGACAAGCCGTCGGTCTGTGCCGCGAAGCGCCGCACGCTGCGGTCTCGCGAATCGTGAAGGCGGCGTTGTCTCGGGTCGGTCAGACCCCCGCAGCACTCGACCTGGCGATCCGGGAGGCGCACGCCTTGGTCCGACCCGAGTGGCGGCGTCGGTCCCAACTTCTCGGCGTCCTCTCGCGCGCCGCGTTCATGCTCGCGACGATTGCCGCGGCGCTCAGCCTTCGGTCCGCGCTCTTGGCGGGCGGCCCCGATCTCACGGTTGCAGCCGCGCAGGCCCTGCTGCTCTTTGGTCTCGGAGCCCTCGTCGCGATCCTCGCGCTCGCCGCCCAGGCCTGGGTCACCTCGGTCATCGAGGCCCTTGAAGCAGATGCCGCCAGGGCTGCGGTGGAGATCGAGGCCCTGCTCGTGGCCCGAATGTCCGGTCGCCCCGCGGTATTGTAATTAGACCCGCTTGCGGTCCTCGAACGTACGACCTCTAAACGAGCTCCGCGTGAGGCGC
>SHZC01000040.1 GCA_009692505.1 Myxococcales bacterium | reverse complement strand
GCGCGGGGTAGCGAGTGCCAGTCGGACCTCTGCGTGGCCGATCCGATTCGGGGCAGCGGGACCTGCACCCAGAACTGCGCGCACCCACAGGACTGCCCGGACCTCGACGTCTGTCTCGCGGGCGCGGCTGGAAGCATCTGCTTCCGCAACGAGACGGGCTCGGCCTGCTCTGACGCCGCCGACTGCGTCGAGGGCATCTGCCTGACGCCACCGGACGGGCTCGACTGGTTGCGCGTCCAGAACATCTGCGTGAGCCGCTGCGCTGCCGACAGCAAGTGCCCGGCGGGTTACACCTGCGAGGTCGTCAATACGAACGCCGGCCCCGCTCGCGTCTGCAACCCCAGCGTCCGGCGCCTCGACCTCTGCCCGAATGGGTCCATCGACGAGTGCCTGCCCTCGGGCCAATGTGTGATCCCCGCCGGGCGTGATCCCTTTGACATCTACCGCTGCATCGGAATCGGCGGGGAGGGCTATTGCTCCTGCACCTGCCGAAACAGCGTCGACTGCCCGTCTGGCTTCGCCTGCTATCACGACGTCGCGCTCAGCGGCGATGCCGTAAGGACCGGGGTCTGCTTGGCCATGTCCGGGTATCGCTGCCCCGTTGAGGCCGTCAATGCCAACATACTTCAGTGCCCGAGCCTCGCCTGCGCGACGCCCGATGAGGGCGCGCAGGCCTCGTACTGCTCGTCACCCTGCGAGCGGGACGCCGACTGCCCGGCCGAATTTACCTGCGATCCCGTCGACCTCTACTGCGTGCCGGCGTTGTGAGCCGCCCTTCCGGGCTCATTTGGCCGCGCCGCCGAGCTCGGCGAAGAGGCCCGAGGCGCCGTAGACCTTGTCGACCGAGTGCAGCAACGCTCTTACGTCCACGGCGACGGTGCGGTTGACCGACTCGTCGAAGTAGTAGTCGCCGCCGAGCGACTGGATGTTGCCGTCGAAGACGAGGCCGACGACCTTGCCGTCCCGGTTGATGATCGGCGAGCCGGAGTTGCCGCCGATGATGTCGTTATTGGTCACGAAGTTCATCGGCGTCTTGAGGTCCAGCGTCGGCTTCGCGTCGAGCCAGGACTTCGGCAGCCGGAACGGATCGGCCCCGGTGTGTCGGTCAAACGTGCCCCCGAAGGTGGTGTAGGGCGTCACGGCGACCCCCTCGTCGACGTAGCCCTTCACGCGGCCGTAGCTCAGGCGCAGCGTGAACGTCGCGTCGGGGTAGGTGCTCGTGCCGTAGACCACGAAGCGGGCCTTGGCCAGTCGCTCGTGGTTCTTTTCGAGCACGGCCTCGACCTCGTCCTCCCACTGCTTGCGAAGGGCGCGGGCGTCACCGTCGAAGGACCGCACGAACTCGATGAGCGGATCCGTCGAGGCCTCGATGGCTGCGGCCCCGCCTTCGAAGAGCTTCTTGCGGAGCTTGGGGTCCATCAGCTTCGTGCCCTTGACGAGGCGAGAGGCGAGCTGCTCGGGCGACTGCTGGCCCAGGATCTTCTTGACCAGCGGATCATCGGGCCCCAGAGACTCACGCAGCTTGCCCAACGACCACTCGAGCTGAAATTGCTCGAACTCTTTGTAGACCGGTGCCGCGCTGAAGAGGCCGGTCTTCAAGCTCGCCAGGGACGACTCCGTGAACTCGGGCAGGCGATCGTCATTGGCTTTGCCCAGCTCCGCGGAGGCCCGGACGAGGGTTCGGGCGTAGCCGAAGAGAGAGCCCTGGAAACCGCGCAGCCGCTCGAGCATGACGTAGCGGGCGTAGAGGCCCTTCTGTCTGTCGAGCGCGCCCTTGAGGGCGTCGAAGGCGAGGGCGGCCTCGGCGAGCACGGGGTTCTTCGCCTGACCATCCAGCAGTGCCTTGCGAAACGCGGCCTCATCCTTACGCTTGCTGATGAGCAAGGCGGGCTCGGCCAAGGAGGCGAACTCCCCGCGGAACGCCTTCAGGCTGTTCTCGACGCCGAAGAGAGAACCGAGCGAGTGACGGCCCTGCTCGGCGCCCCGATGGCGGTACTCCAACAGCGCGCCTCGCAGCTCGGAGAGGTACATGAGGCGCGAGACGAGCTGCGCGTCTTTGAAGGCCTCAATCTCTGCCACGGTCCACAGGCGGCTCGTGCGCCCGGGGTGGCCAGTGACGAAGGTCAGATCCCCATCTCGACTGCCCTTGGGCTCGAACGGGAAGAAGTGTTTTTGGCTGTCGACGGGCTGACCGTTCTCGTAGACGCGCAGGAACGACACGTCGAGGTCGTACCGCGGAAACTCGAAGTTGTCGGGATCGCCGCCGAAGAACGCGATGGCCATCTCGGGCGCGAAAACAAGTCTAACGTCTGCATATCGATGATATTGGTACAGGTGGTAGGCTCCGCCGTGCCAGAGGTCCACGACCTGGCACTTGCGCGTCTCGCTCGGCTTGCACTCCGCCTCGATGCGCGCGGTCTCAGCCTCGACCGCCTTGCGGCCATCCTTGTCCGACTTGCCCTTGCGGGCGTCCTGGATCCGCTGCGTGACGTCGGTGATCGACTGGAGCTGATCCACCTCGGTCTGGGGGCACTTGCGCTCCTCGGCGGGGGTCTTGGCGAGGAAGCCGAGCTCGACCAGGTTCTTCTTCGGGGTCGACAGCTGCTCGATGCAGTCGGAGGCCACATGGTGATTGGTCATCACGAGGCCGGTGCCCGTCACGAAGCTGCCCGAGCCGCCCTCGGAGAACCGCACCGAGGCGAGGCGCGCGCGGTCAAGGAACGCCTGATCGGGCTTGAAGCCGTAGGCCTTCTCGACCGCCTCGAAGGGGAAGTTCGTCAGCACCCACATCCCCTCATCGGCCATCGCCGGGGTGGTCGCCAGACACATCAGACCTAGAACAGCGCGTCGAAACATCTTGGGGGCTCCGGTTCATTATCGGTTCTCGCGAGTGCGCATACTCCGAACGTCGAAGGAGTCAAGTCAGGCGCGTCGAACCCCGCATTGACGCCAACCGTCCCACCGCCGATGACCGAGCTATGGCTATCGATCCTGGGCCCGAACCTCAGGCGCCGTCCGCGAATCCGGAGCCGCCCCGAGCGCCCTCGCTTGAGGTGTGGGCCAGCCTGACGGAGGCCGAGCGCGCCGCGTGGATTGAGTGGCTCGGACCCATGCCCGACAGTGAGCGATTCGCCCCCGAGAACGACTGACACATCGAGGCCGTGCGGACGAGCGAGGACTCGTTGGAGGCGTTCTTTCGCAAGCGCCGCCGCGGGGTCTACATCGGGGGCAGCATCACCGTGTATTACCCTGAGGAGCGCCGCTTCGCCCCCGATCTGTTCGTCGTCAACGAAGCCGACGATCACCGCCGCTCGGCGTGGAACGTGCTCGCCGAGGGCCGCGGGCTGGGCTTCGCCCTCGAGGTCCATTGCGGCGGGGACAAGCGTAAGGACGCCGAGCGCAACGTCTTGTGGTTCGCGCGCTTGGGCATCCCCGAGTACTTCCTCTTCGATGCTCGACGGACCGTCCTGCATGGATGGCACCTCGCCGAGCCGGGGGATCGTACCTACACCCGGATCGTACCCCAGAGCGGGCACTGGCCGGTGCGCTCGCTGGGCTTGGAGATCGGCCTCTGGGAGGGCCAGCCGCGCTGGTACGACGGCCTGGGCATGGTGCCTCTGACCCGCGAGCTCAACTACTCGCTCTCGCTCAACGATGCGCTGGAGCGCGTGCAGGAAGCCGAAGCCGAGCGGGATGAAGCGACGGCGCGGGCGGAGGCCGAGGCGGCGCGGGCGACGGCTGCCGAAGCCGAGCTCGAGCGGCTACGGGCCGAGATCGGGCGCACCCGCGGGAGCCCCTGAGGCGACACCTTGAGCTCTGCCGGCCATCGAAAAAGTCGACGTGCGGCGCGAGCGACCGTCCGCTTCACGAGTGGATCGGGGGTGAGACGCCCATCGAACGTTTGCGAATGCCGCGGTAAGCGGCGCGGAGCAGGCCTATGAGCCCGAGCGAGGCGAGGAGGCGCAGCGGGGGCGTGCCCTTGGAGGACTGACACCCGCCCGAGTGGCTCACGCCGCTGATGGAGCCCAGGCGCGCCCCAGGGTCCACGCGAGCGAGGTCCAAGGCTGTTGGGTCAATCGGGAGGTCCATCGAGGCGTCCAGAGCGGCATCGAAGGTCGTCGGTTCAAAGTCCGGGGCCGCGTCGAAAACAGGCCCATCGGTCAACGCCCTCCAGTCTGGGTCGGCGACGTCTGGGTCGGCGACGTCCGGCTCCGCGACGTCCGGCTCGGCCATATCGGGCGGCGGGGGCGCGGTGGGGCGATCGGGCACGGGCGGCGGAGGTTCGGGCTCACAACCGCCGACGTCGAAGCCATCCGTTGGCGATCGACGAAGCCGGGCCTCGGTCTGCGGGCCAAAGTCCCCATCCACGGCGAGGAGATCCTCTGGGTGGTTGCGGTTCCACAGCCGCTGAAAAGCCTGTACCGAGAGGCCCGCGAGGGCGACCGTGCCCCCACCCCGGTAGTCGAAGTGCACCAAGTCGCCGGCCCCGTGCCACTCCCAGTCCTGCCCGGCCAGCGCGTTGCGCCAAGCGTCGTAGGCGGAGGTGTCCAGCGCCAAGCCGCTCTCGTGGGGGCTTCGACCCGGCCGCGCGGCCAGCGTGATCCCACACTGACCCGCCTCGTACCAGCGAAACAGGAGGAACTGTTGGGGCAGCGTCCGGAGCATCGAGTTGACCTCCAGGCTCTGGCCTCGCGCGTCGATCACCCGATGCAGGTCATCCGTCGCCGCCCGCTGCAAGAAGGCGAAGACCGGCTCACGCTCGTTGAGGCGCTCAGGATCGACTGGGGTGAGGGTGCCCGGGCGCAGGCAGTTGATCTCGTCGATGAGCTGTCGGGCGAGGCCGCGGACGATGGCCGTCGAGCAGCCCCCGGCCTGGTCGACCGTCAGGCCCGCACGCCACTCGCCGAGCACCCCTTCGACGTAAGGGTCCTCGGGATCGTAAGGCCCCTCGGGCTCACAGGCCGTTGTCGACGCGAGCAGGCCCACGAGCAGACCCAAAAGGCGCCCGGGCCGCGATCGACACGCTCCGTTCAAAGGGCCCAGCCGACGTTGAGGTTCGCGAAGGGAAACACCGAGGTGCCTTTGCCCTTCTGATCAACCGGACCTGCGGTCGACTCGGCCCGGACATAGCCGTAGCCCGCGCCGAGGTTGAGATCGATAAACGGGCCGGCTTCGAAGGCCCACTTATAGCCGAGGACCAGGCCGGCCCCGACACCGTGAAGGAGCAGCGCCATCTCGCTCTTCGCGCCACGGGCATATTGGGCGGCGAGACCGGCGAAGGCCCCTCCCCCCGGGGCCGTGCCATAGAAGTACCCACGCGCCTGAAAGCCCACGTCCCAGAGGCCGATGTCGAGGTCCGAGGTCTCCGCGCGGTCCACTGTGATGACGCCGTATCCGCCCTGAAACACGACCGAGAAGTCGTCGGCGAACATGAGCTCGAGCTGAAGCTCCGCGACCTTGAAGAAGGCGCGGGGTACGGACACCGAGATGGCCAGGAAGGGTTCGTTCTCGGCCTCCACGTCGCTTGAGACGGGCGGCACCGTGGGCGGCACCGTGGCCTTGGGGGCGAGCAGCAAGACGGGCAGGAAGACGGCCGTTAAACACATGATTGAGAGTGTGTCAGGAGCCGAGGGCGTTGGCCACCCGAACGCCGTCGAGCGCGGCGCTGACGATGCCCCCGGCGAAGCCCGCGCCCTCTCCGCAGGGGTAGAGGCCGCGATGCGAAGGGCTCACACAGGTCGTCTCGTGGCGGTCAATCCGGAGCGGTGAGCTGCTGCGGGACTCGACGCCCAACATCACGGCCTCGGCGGTGACATAGCCTCTCATGCTCTGCTCGAACTGCCGGAGGCCGGCCGCGAGGGGCTCGCTGATCCGTCGTGGCAGGAGCTCCCAGAGATCCACGGAGGTCAGCCCCGGTCGGTAGCTGCAGGTCGGAAGATCGGCAGAGACGCGGCGCGCGAGGAAGTCGGTCACGCGCTGCGCCGGCGCTCGAAATCCACCCCCACCGGCGGTGAACGCGGCGCGCTCCAACGCGGCTTGGTAGTCGAGCCCACCGAGCACGCCGCCTCCGACGTCTGCGGGTGATAAGGACACGACAAGGCCGGAGTTGGCGAACTTCGAGCCGCGCGCGTGGGGGCTCATGCCGTTGATCACGACGCCGTCCGTCTCGGTCGCGGCGGCTACGATGAATCCGCCGGGGCACATACAAAAACTGTAGACGCCGACCCCCGCTTCGTCGGTGCAGGACAGCGAGTAGGGCGCGGCCCCGAGGTTTCGATGACCGGCGCTCGCCCCGTATTGGAGGCCGTCGATCAGGGCCTGTGGGTGCTCGATCCGCAGCCCCGCAGCGAAGCCCTTCGCCGTCATGGCCACGCCTTGTTTGAACAGGGAGCGATAGACATCTCGGGCCGAGTGTCCGGTCGCCAGGATGACCGCGCGCGCCGTGATGACCTCCCCGTCCGCGAGACGGACGCCACGAACGGTCTGCCCATTGAGCAGGAGGGACTCGAAGCGCGCGCCGAACCGCACGACGACCCCCGCTGCCTCGAGCAGCTCCCGAAAACGAGTCACGACCTGGGGCAGGCGGTTGGTGCCGATGTGCGGGCGGGCGTCGTACCGGATGCGCTCCGGTGCGCCCACATCCACGAGCAGATCGAGCACGAGCCCGACGTCACCCCGCTTGGTCGCCCGCGTATACAGCTTGCCGTCGCTGAAGGTGCCGGCGCCGCCCTCGCCAAAGCAGTAATTTGTCTGCTGGTCAAGGTGGCCCTCCCGATTGAGGCGGGCGAGGGCCGGGCGACGGCCGCGCACGTCGGCCCCCCGCTCGAGGATGACCGACCGAATCCCCCGACGCGCGAGCGCCCAGGCAGCGAAGAGCCCAGCGGGTCCACTGCCGACGATGACGACCTCGGGCTCCCCCACCAGCGTCGGCAGCGAGGGCGCGTAGGGGCCGGTCGAGGGTACGAAGGCCTCGTCGACCCAGACCTCCAGGCTCACGTTGAGGCGCACGCGACGTTGCCGAGCGTCGATGGTGCGGCGCTTCAGATCGAGGCCGGTGATGCGAGATCGCTCAACGCCCAAGAGGACCGCCGCCGCTTGGGCGAGCCCCTCGGGCCCGGCGTCGTCCGGACCGACGATGACGTCGACGAGGCGGCGCATCTCAGCCCTCGTCGTCGTTGGAAACAGGGGGGGAGACTTGGCTGGCCCGCTCGCGCCGTCGCGTGATGACATACGTCACGCCGATGCTCACGCCGTACAAGAGGAGCAGGGGGACGGCCATGAAGAGCTGAGAGATGACGTCGGGGGGCGTCAGGATCGCCGCGATGATGAAGATCGCGACGATGGCATATCGCCAGACCGCGATGAGGGCGCGGTGGTTCAAGACGCCCACCATGGCCAAAAACGCGGCGATGGTGGGCATCTCGAAGGCGAACCCGAAGCCCAACATGAGCTTGACGACGAAGCTGAGGTACTCCTCGATGTTGATGTCCGGCATGAGCCGCTGCGGGCCCTCGGAGATGCTGTAGTCGAGGAGGAAGTCAAACGTCGGGCGCAGCACGAAGGCGTGCGCGAAGAGCGCCCCACCCGCGAAACAGACCGTCGACGCGAAGACGAACGGCAAGACGATGCCGCGCTCCCGTCGATACAGGCCCGGCCCGACGAACTGCCAGAGCTGCCAAAGCACGAAGGGCATGCCGAAGAAGAGGCCCCCGAGCGCGGCGGTCTGCATGTGGAACGCAAAGACGCCCCCCAGGGAGCGATAGACGAGGCGATCCCCGAGGCCCTTCTCGGCCATGACGTCGTAGAGCGGGCCGGTGAGGAAGTGGAAGATCTCGTCGTGCGCGAGGTAGCTCCCGACGGCGCAGATGCCCACGGCGATGAGGGCCCGCAGGATGCGAGTCCGGAGCTCCTCGAGGTGCTCCATGAACGGCGCGCGGCTGGCGTCGAGGTCGTCGGTGGTGTCGGGGGGCTTCGGCGGGGTGGCCATGTCTAGGTCTCGCTCCCACGGGGGCCGGTGGCGGCGGGGGCGGCGGGGGCGGGGGCGGCTTCGGGCGCGGGCAGGGTCGCGGGCAGGGTCGCTTGCCACTGCGCAACGGCGGCGGCGGGTCCGGCGAGCCGCGGGACTGGCGCGCCCGACTCGTCCTCAGACGCCTCCTTCGACTCGTGGGCGGTGCCCCCCACGGTGCTGACCTGCTCGGCAGTTCCGGCGACCGGGGCTGCGAGCTTCACGGCGTCGGCGTCGGCCGCATGGCCATCGGCCGGCTGCGGATCCAGCACCTCCAGCACCCGCTCGAGGTTCGGACGCTGCCAGTGCGCCGCCTCGCCGCGAAGCGTCCGCACGGCGTCTCTGATCTCGTCGACCTCGGCTTGATCCCGGAGCTGCTGACCCACGCGGCGAACCGTGCGGAGGCCTTTACCGAGCCCTCGAGCCACCTCGGGCAGCTTCTTGGGGCCGACGACGAGCAGGACGACGATCGCGATGACCAGGAACTCGTCGAAGCCTATGCCGAAGGGCAGCACCGCTCAAAACCTGCCTTCGATCACGTCCACGTCCGCCCGACCAAATGTCCCGGCGGCAGGCGCAGCTTCTACCGGAATCGTGCCTTCCTTGAAAGGCAGTTGCATCGACGGTCGCCCGGTGGCGGCGAGGCGTCCGGTCTCGAGATCGATGTCGGCAAAGACGATCCCGACGGGCGGCTGGCTCGTGAAGTCGGCTTGGTTTCGGCCGGCGAGGGCCTCTTGCATAAACTCCAGCCAGATCGGCAACGCGGCGCGTCCTCCGGTCTCGCCGTCGCCGAGCTTGCGATCGTTGCGGTCGCTGCCCACCCAGACGCCGGTGACGAGCGACTCGGTGAAGCCGACGAACCAGGCGTCGTAGGCGTCCGTCGTGCCCGTCTTTCCGCCCGCGACTTTGCCCAACCGCTTCGCCGCGACCGCCGTCCCGGAGTCGACGACGCCCTTGAGCGCGAACTGCAGGAGATACGCCGTGCGCTCGTCGACGACCCGCTCGTGGGGCTCCCCCCAGGTCCGCAACATCCCGTCGAGCCTCGCGCCCGCCGGAGCCCAGGGATCGGCGAAGTGGGTCCGGTCCTCGAGCACCGTCCCGTCCCGGCGCGTGATGCGAGAGACGAAGGCGGGCCGCGCGCGAAGCCCCCGCTGCCCGAAGACGGCATAGACCTGGAGCAAGTCCCAGGGGAGCACGCACGAGCTGCCGAGGACGAGGCTCCTGTCCGGATACATGGGGGTCGTCAGTCCGAGGTGGCGAGCCCAGGCGACCGCGGTCTCCGCACCAATATAGTCAAGTACCTTTATCGCCGGGACGTTCATCGAGTTGACGAACGCCCGATGCAGGAGGACGTCACCGAGGAAGCCGCCGCCGAAGTTCTTCGGCTTCCACAAGAGCTGATTTGCGACGTCAAAGACCGAGACGGGCGTATCGGAGACGAGCGTCGCCAAGGTGTAGTCGAGGTCGAGTGCGCGCGAGTACACGATCGGCTTGAACACCGACCCGGGCTGCCGACACCCTTGAAAGGCGCGGTTGTACTCACTCTGGTCGTAGTCCCAGCCGCCAACCATCGCGACGACCGCGCCCGTCTGAAGCTCCATCGAGACGAGGGCGCCTTGCACGGGCGGCACCTGCGCGAGGCGAAACTCAGACGGGCGTCGGGTGGGCGCGACGAGCACCAGATCTCCCGGGCGGACCACCTCCCTGGCGTCCTTTTGGCGACGCTCATTCCGGGCGTCCTCGGCGCTCCAGGGGGCGGCCCAGGAGAGGTCGCCCTGGGTGATCGAGCCGAGTCCTCCGGCGTGCTCGATGTCGATCCGTGTGCGCGACACCGCCCGAACGATGGCCGGGACCATCGCCGAGACCGGGGGAGCCGCATCGGGTGGCCCAACCTGCGAACCCACCGATGGCCCAGCGTGCACATGAGCCGCCGACCGCCCTCGCAGCCGGTCCAGCGCCGCCTTCGCTCGCGCGTCGTCCAAGTTGGTTATCGGACCGACATAACCCTGACGCTCCCCGAGGCTCGAAAGACCCTGCTTCAGCGACCGCTCGGCCGCGCGTTGCAGGTCCACGTCGACGGTCAGGTGAACCTCCAGCGCGTCCCGGTTGAGCGCGTCGTAGCCGTAGGTCGCCTGAACGTAACGACGCACGTGCTCCACGAAGTCGGGGACCTCGTCGGCGAAGACATCCTGCGGCTCGGCGAAGACCTGAAGGGGCTCCTTGGCCGCGGCGTCCGCCTGGGCTGTCGTGATGAAGCCCTCCGTCACCATCCGACCCAAGACCCAGCGTTGCCGCTCCTTGCTGCCCTCGAAGTCACGCACCGGATTGAGCAAGCTCGGCTTGGGGGGCAAGCCCGCGAGGACCGCCGACTCGGAGAGCGACAGCCGACCGACATCCTTGCGGAAGTAGGCCTGTGCCGCCGCCTGCACGCCGTAGGCGCCGTGGCCGAGATAGATCTGGTTCAAGTAGAGATACAGGATGTCGAGCTTGCTCAGCCGCGACTCCAGACGCCGGGCGAGCAAGGCCTCCCGCACCTTGCGCGTGAGCGACTGTTCCTTGCCGACGAGCGTCTTGCAGAGCTGCTGCGTGATGGTCGACGCCCCCTCCACGACCCGCCCAGCGCGGAAGTTCGCGAGCGCGGCGCGCAGCACGCCCCGAACGTCCACGCCCTCATGTTCGAAGAAGCGTTGGTCCTCGGCCGCTAGGAACGCCTGGATGAGCGAGGCGGGCATATCGGCGAGCGGGACCACGACCCGTCGCTCGGTGGTGAACTCACCCACGAGGCGACCATCTCGGGCAAAGAACCGGGTCACCCCCGGCGGCGCGTAGGTGTCGACGTCGTAGATCGCCGGCAGGTCGCGCGAGAAGTGCACGTATGCGCCGATCAACCCGAGCGCGCCCACGAACGCCAACGCGATCGTTAGAGGGAAAAACCACCGGAAGAGAGCCCGCAGACTGCCGCCCTTGCGCCGCTCGCGGACGAGGACGCGAGGCGTCGGGCCGGCCATCAAGCCCCGCCCGGGGTGAGGCCGGCGAACGAGAGCTGGCGGGGGCCTTCGAGCACCCGCGAGGCCGAGCCGGCGTCCCGCAGACGCGCCGAGACGGCCTCCGCGCGCGGCCCGTGAACGTAGACCTGCTCAGCGCCCGTCGCCCGCGCGAAGGCCACGAGCGCGGCCTCATCGGCCTGAGGTCGGCCATCGACCTCCAGTCCACCGCCGCGGGAGGATGCCGAGACGACGACGCGGCTGTTCGTCGCCTCACGCGGGCCGCGCGCGCCACTGCCCAAGCAGGTCGGCCGACGATGCGCTATCCCGGCCGCAGTCAAGAGCCCGGAGACGTGCGCGGCCGCCCCTGCATCGGGGACCACGAGGCGAATGGCCGCCCCAAGGCGCGCCGCCTCAAGCCACTCCTGCTCGTCGGGCTTTACGAGAGCGGGGGCGAGGAGGACGAGCCGGTGGGCGGGCTGGGCCTCGACGCCCGCCGTAGTGGGTCCCAAGACCAGCGTGCGATGACCCCTTTGGGTGCAGACGACCGCCGCGCCCCCCGGGCCATAGCCCGTCGGGATGAGCTCGAGTCGAAGCCCGGCGGCCACGATGCTGCCGCCGAACGGCAAGCCCAACGTCCGGGTGCACAACGCGGCGAGCTCAGCACTCGCGAAACATTGTCTCGCCGACGGTCGACGCTTGGGCCAATGGGTCAAGAAAGCCGTCATCGCTCGACCGACCGGATCGAAAGACAGCGAGCCCAAACGAACACCGGTCTCGTATCTCAGCTCCACGGTCGCACGGTTTACCCGGCCGCCGCCCGTCCCGCAAGGCCAGCCTTGAGGGCAAACCGCATTGGGCCGCATTGGGCCGCCCTGGGGGGCGCCGGCGACCCTCGCCACCGCAGCGACTTGCCCCCACCTGCCGCTCGGGGCACGCTCATGTCCGTGTCCATCCTCGCCGCCCTGCGTGCCCGCTTCAAAGCCGAGCCCCTCCGGCGACTCCGCTTTACCCGAGAGGGTCGCGCGTTTGTCGGGCTGACCCTCGGCGTCGGCTTCGGGGCCATCAATACGGGCAATAACCTCCTCTACCTCGTCCTGGGCATGATGCTCTCGCTCATCATCGTCAGCGGGATCCTCTCGGAGCTGACCCTGCGCCACCTTCGAGTCGAGCGCGCCTTGCCGGCGACGGTCTACGCGGGGCGGCCGTTTCTCACGAACATCTCCGTCGTCAACTCCAAGCGCCGCGTCTCCTCGTTCAGCGTCCAGATTGAAGACGTCGTTGTGGGCCACGCCCAGACCAAACGCTGCTTCTTTCTCAAGGTCCCCGCGCGCGCCGAACAACAGACGAGCTACCGCAGCGAGTGCAAGCGACGCGGCGTGCACGCCTATCGGGGTTTCCAGATCAGCACCCGGTTCCCGTTCGGCTTCTTCGTAAAGATTCGGACCGTCGAGGCCGCGTCCGAGATCCTCGTCTTGCCCCGCATCCACCCGGTGCCCAACCTGCCCGCCAACGTCCGCGCGCGCCTCGGGGAGACGACCCGCCCGCGCAAAGGCAGCGGCCGCGAGTTCCACGGCCTCAGGCCCTATCGGGACGGCGATGACCTGCGGGATGTGCACTGGAAACGCAGCGCTCGCGACGGCCGCCTCATCCTCCGGGAGTTCGAGACCGAGGCCGGACGGCACGTCGGCTTGGCGCTCGACCTCCGCGTGGCCTGCCCCATCGACGAGGCGCTCGACGCGGACCTGGAGGCCTCCGTCGATCTGACCGCCTCGCTCGTCGTTCACTTCAGTGAGGCGGGCTACGACGTGGAGCTTCAGCTCGGCGAGGAGCGACGGTCTATCGGGGCGGACGGGCGCGGCTTGATTCCAGCACTCCGGGCTTTGGCCCTCTTGAAGTTCTCGATCGTGCCGGACGCGCCGCCCCTGAGCGCCCCGGGGCCGACGGGCGTCTCATGGTTCCTCGTCGGGCGACGTCAGGCCGAAACCGCACCGGCCAAGAACGGCTTCGAGCACGTCTTCATGGCCGCCGAGAAGGTGGGCTGAGCTCGATGCGCTTCGTGATCGTGCATAAGGTCGTCAGCTACCTCATGGTGATGACGAGCACGTTGTCGTTGTTCCTGTCGGGTGAGCTGCCACCGTGGGTCGGGCCCGTGGTGATGGCCTTGTGCGCGGCGAGCTGGTTCTGGGAGAGCCCACGGGTCGAGCTGCCGCGCTACGAGACGACCTGGAACATCCTGACCGTCGGCATGTTGGCCTTCGTGGCCTTCGAGATCATCACGGGCGACGCGCTCATCATGAGCGGCGTGCACTTCATCTTGTTCCTGCTCGTCAACAAGCTCTTCAATCGCCGCACGAGCCGAGACTACCTACAGCTCTATGTGCTCTCGTTCATGCAGGTCATCGCCGGGTCCACCGTCGACTTCGATCTCACCTACGGCGTTCAGTTCATCCTGTATGTCGTCTTCGGGACCTGGACCCTCATCCTGTTTCACCTGAAGCGGGAGATGGAGGACAACTACCTCCTGAAGTACGGCGACTCGCTGCATGGTCGGCCCGTTCAAGTCGACCGCGTCCTCAACTCACGCAAGCTCATCGGCGGGCGGTTCCTACTGGCGACGAGCGCCGTCTCGCTGATTGTCTTCTTAGGCTCGACGATCGTCTTCGTCGCCTTCCCGCGCATCGGGTTCGGCCTCTTCTTCAAACGCCAGCGTCAAGGCGTCATGATGAGCGGGTTCTCCGACCGGATTGAGCTCGGCGAGTTCGGCGTGATCAAGGACGACCCCACGGTCGTGATGCGCGTCGAGTTTCCGCGTGGGCGCGAGGCGCTGCCGTCATCGACCTACTGGCGCGGCATCTCGTTTGACCAGTACGACGGCAAGAGCTGGACGAAGTCCCGTAAGAAGCGAGACCGCCTTCGCCGAACGGGCGAGGGCCTCTACGTCTTGAACGCCGACCTCGAGGCCGTCGAGCCGAAGGTGGTCCAGGCCATCTACCTCGAGCCCATGGAGGCCCGGGTGCTCTTCGGCGTACCGGAGCTCTTCGCAGCGACCCTCCAGGATCCCCAACAAAGCATCCCGCTCCCGGGGTCGGTCCGGTCGTTCTTCACGGACTTCAGCGGAGACCTCTTTTACGAGCAGTCCGATGAGATCGCCTTTCGGTACTACGCCTTGTCCGCGCCTCGGACCGAGACGCCCCCCGGATGGTCAACCTCCTTGACCGAATACCGCGAGGCGACCGCCGCCGACGCCGAGGTCGCCGCGTTGTATACGCAGCTCCCCTCCCGACTCGATCCCCGCGTCGCCGAGCTCGCCCGCACCCTCGTTGGGGACGCTTCGACGGTCGGCCTCGCCGTCGAGCGCGTCGCCTCTCATCTGCGAACCCAGTACGCCTACAGCCTGAACCTCAAGCGCGATGACGACTTCGCCCCCCTTGAGGACTTCCTCTTCATCCAGAAGCAGGGCCACTGCGAGTACTTCAGCACGGCGCTGTCGGTCCTCCTCCGGACGCAGGGCATCGCCACACGCAACGTCAACGGCTTCCTCGGCGGCGCCTGGAATGGGTTCGGCAACTACCTCGCGGTCAGCCAGTCGGACGCGCACTCCTGGGTCGAGGTGCGGCTGCCTGGCGATGTTTGGGTCACGCAGGACGCGACCCCACCCACGGGCGCGAGGCCGACCTACAACGCGGTGTATTCGCGGTTCCTCCAGTACAGCGACGCGCTGAAGATGCGGTGGTCCAAGTACATCATCGAGTACGACCTCCAGCAGCAGGTCGGCCTCTTCGTACATCTGCGGGCGTTCTTCTCGGACCTCATGGGACCGACACGCGAGGCCGAGCCGAAAACCGTCGCGGGGTCAAAGAGCCGCGGCTCGGTCGCCGTCGGAGTCCTTCTTGTGGTCGTCTTCGGCGTGGCCCTGTACGTCGTCTTCCTTCGGCGACAGAAGCGCTTGGACTTCTCCCCACGGCGACGAACCTCCCGGGACGGGGCCACCGAGCTGTATCGGGAGCTGCTGACGACCTATAAACGCCTCGGCTTCATTCGGGGCGAGGCCATGACCGCACAGGAGTTTGCCGCACACCTCGTCGGGAGGGGCGCGCCGGGACTCGTTCAAGCCCAAGGGGTCATCGCGCTCTACGAGCGGTGCCGCTTCGGCGACGAGGTGCCCGAAGAGGCCGTCGTCCGCGAGACCCGAAGGGCGCTCCGCAAGGCGCTCGCCGAGCCGCGCGTCTCAGCGCCCTAGGACGATGGTCCGGCCACCGGGTGCCTGCTCGGCGAGCTCGGACCCGTCTCGACGGCTCTGCTTCTCGAGCACGAAGCGGCGAATCACGCGCCTCGTATCATCGCTGAGGCCGATGAAGACCCCGCCGACGCGCAGCCGCCTGTCGGGCATCGGAGAGCGCGAGACGATGCGGGCGCGGAGGCTGTCGTCTTTGACGCCGATGCGATCCAGGAAGCTAAAGGCGCGCACCTCGATGATTCGACCGATGGGGAGCGCGGTGTGCGCGACCCAAGAGAGGCCACACTCGGAGAGATCCAGGGCGATGCCCCCGGGGGACGGATCGAGCCTGAGCCCCGTCACGACGCTGCGCATGAACTCCCGCCGGTCCTTGCCGGACGTGTAGCCCTTGGAGGCGGGCGCCAAGATGCCCGAGATCTTGGAGATGAGCAGCGTCGGATCCATAGGCTTGATGATGTAGTCGAGGGCACCCAAGCGGAGCGCGCGGTCGATGTCATCGTACGCCGAGAGGGCGGACAGGATGACAACCGGCACGTGCGCCGCCTTCGGGAAATGCGCGAGCTTCTCGAGGAACTCAAAGCCCGACATCCGAGGCATCCTCAGATCGAGGAGGATGAGGTCCGGGATCTCCCGGCCGAGCTGCTCCCAGCCGGCGAGACCATCAGCCGCCTCAGTGACCACAAACCCCGCGCGGCGCAGGTTATGCCGGATGATGAGGCGGATGTTGTCGGTGTCTTCGACGACGAGGATGGTCTGGACCATGAGATAAGCATCATGCGAAGCCTGTCTCTGAGGCAAATTTGATTCGTTTCTTCTCGAACCGTCAGCTTTTTGCTTACAACGCAGCCTTGCGCTCCACCTCATCCTTCATGCGTCCGATCACCGCGTCCAGAGCCATCGCCCCGAGATCACCGGCATGCCTCCGGCGTACGCCCACCGTTCGGCTCTCCGCCTCTTTCGCGCCGACGACCAGAGCGTAGGGCACCTTCTCCAGCTCCGCCCGCCGGATCCGATAGCCCATCTTCTCGTCGCCGTCATCGAGCTTGACGCGGAGCCCGGCCGCGCGCATCGCGGCTTCGACCTCGCGGGCGTAGTCGACGAACTTCTCGGAGATCGGGATCAGGCGCGCCTGTTCGGGGGCGAGCCAGAGGGGGAAGTCGCCCGCGTAGTGCTCGATGAGGATGCCGAAGAATCGCTCCAGGGAGCCGAGCAGCGCCCGGTGAATCATGATGGGTCGATGGGGGGTATTGTCCCGCCCGACGTAGCTGAGGTCGAAGCGATCGGGCTGAGTGAAGTCGAGCTGAATCGTCGTCAACTGCCAGACCCGTCCGATAGCGTCGACGACCTTGACGTCAATCTTCGGCCCGTAGAAGGCGGCCTCGCCCTCCATTCGGGTGTACGGGATCCCTCGATCGTCAAGCACCTTGGCCAGCGTGCTCTCGGCCAGCGACCAAATCTCATCGCTGCCCATGAACTTCTTCGTGTTCTTGGCGTCACGAACGGAGAGCTCGACCTTGTACTCGGGGAACCCGAAGGTCCGGTACATGGTCTGGGCGATGTCGAGGCAGCCACCGAGCTCGGCCTCGAGGCTCTCACTCGTGCAGAAGAGATGAGCGTCGTCCTGCGTGAAGCCGCGCACGCGCATCAGCCCGTGGAGCGTGCCCGAGCGCTCGAACCGATACACGGTGCCGAGCTCGGCGAACCGCATGGGCAATTCGCGATAGCTCCGCTGCCGATGCTTGTACGCGCCGATGTGGAACGGGCAGTTCATGGGCTTGAGGCGGTAGAGCTGACCCTCGACGTCGATGGGGCTGTACATCGAGTCGGCGTAGTGCTCGTTGTGGCCGCTGCGGTCCCAGAGCGCGTAGGGCGCGACGTGGGGCGAGAAGAGGAGCTGGTAGCCTCGTGCGAGGTGCTCCTCACGCCAGTAATCTTCGATCTGCTTGCGAATGAACGCGCCATTCGGCAGCCACAAGACGAGGCCGCCCCCGAACTCCTGAGAGATGCTGAACAACTCGAGCTCGCGACCGAGCTTGCGATGGTCCCGCCGTGCGGCCTCCTCGAGCATCTTGAGGTGGGCCTCGAGCTCTTCTTTGCTCTCGAAGCCGACCCCGTAGATGCGCGTGAGCTGAGGGTTCTTGTCGTCGCCACGCCAGTAGGCCCCGGACACCGCCGTCAGCTTGAAGTGCTTCAGCTTGCTCGAGTAGTTCACGTGCGGCCCGGCGCACATATCCGTGAAGTCGCCGTGTTTGTAGAAGCTGATCTTGCCCTGCGGGATCCCGGCGATGATCTCGGCCTTGAAGTCCTGGCCGGTCTGCTCGCACCAGACGAGCGCCTCGTCCCGGTCGAGGAACGAGCGCTCGAACTTCAGGTTGCTCTTGGCGATCTCCCGCATCTTCTCCTCGATGCGGGGCAGGTCCTCCACGCTGACGGGCTCGGTGATGGCCATGTCGTAGAAGAAGCCGTGCTCGATGTGCGGCCCGACGCCAAAGCGCGTGCCCGGATAGAGCTGCGCGACGGCCGAGGCCATCAGGTGGGCCATGCTGTGCCGGAGCGTCTCCAAGGGCGAGAGCTCCCGCGGCGCGTACTCGCCAGCAAACTCGTTGGCAGACTCGGGGGGCTCGACGGTGGCTTCCGACTCGGACATGGGAGGCTCCTCAAAATTGGGTCGGGGAAAATACGCGCCGCGTAGGATGGGGGTCAATTGTGATAAGCCCTGAGCATGGACCAGGCCTCTAAGCGGAGAACGGAACGGCCGGCCGAAGGCGTGATTCAGTTTCGCGCGGAGCATCAACGCCGGGTGCTGTCGGCCGCTGAGCTCGGTCCGGTCTTCGAGGCGCTCTCAGGCTGGAGGTGCCTGCTCTTCCGCTTGGGCGCGATTGGTCAAGACGCTTGTCGATATGAGGGCGTCGGCTTCGGGAACGTCAGCGCGCGGTTGATGCCGTTCACCGCTGGCCGAGGGCGAAGGTCCTTCCTCGTCTCGGGCACGCAGACGGGTGGCCGCGAGCGCCTGAGTCCCGCCGACTTCGCGCGGGTCACTTCGTATGACGTGAAGAAGAACCTCGTGATCAGCGACGGCCCTTGCCTGCCGTCGAGCGAGTCTTTGACGCACGCGATGATCTACGACCTCGCGCCGGAGGTCCGCGTCGTGATCCATGGCCACTGCCCTGAGCCCTTCGAGAGTCGGCGACGTCTGCGACTCCCGACGACGGCCCCGGAGGTGGGGTACGGGACGCCCGAGATGGCCTTTGAGGTCGCGCGCCTCTTTCGGGACACGACGCTGTCTGAGACCGGCGTCTTCGCCATGGGCGGGCACCCGGACGGAGTCGTGGCTTTTGGACGCTCGGTCAGTGAGGCGGGTGGCCGGCTCGTCTCGATCCTGGCCGCGGCGATGAGCGCGGCGGTCTTAAAGCCTTAGCGCACGGAGTAGACGATCACCCGACCACCGCTCGAGTCGAAGCCGGGCGCGCCGACGAAGAGCCGTCTCGTCCCGCTCGGCAGCGGGGCGGAGACGGCGAGCGCACGTCCAAGAAGGTCGCCGGCGACCTCAGACACCGAGGTCGAGACGTTGCGCGTGACATCGAAGAGGTCCACCCGCGACAGCATCCGCGAGCCCACGACGACCACGTCGCCGCCGTCCCGAGGGATGACGGCCAAGGCGTAACCCTGCTCGGCGTTGAGAATGCCCGCGCTCAGCCGCGTCAGGGTGGTGCCGGCGTCGTCGACGATGTAGACGACACCGCTGTAGGCGGGGCCACCGGCGGGCAAGGCGTAGGTGCCCGAGATCGCGTAGGCGTGGGCCCCGGCAACGCCGAAGTGCCCCTCGACGATGTCCCGACCAAAGCTGAAGCCCGTACCGTCCGGGGGGGTGAAAAAGCGGGGGGGGGTATTGGGGTTGTTGAGATCGAAGAGGCCCACCGAGCGATCACCATTTCTCTGAACGGTCACCATGAGGTCGTTGGGGGGGCCAGCGCCGGTCGCGTCGGCGATGGCGAAGACGCGCTGCCCGAGCCTAGCGTTCGGGGCCGTCCCTCGGAACTGACTGAGAAGCGCAAATCCGCCGCCGTGACTGACCTCAAGAACCACTACCGTGCCGGCGTCATTGTTCCCGGGCGGAATGACCCCTTCGACGTCAAACCCGAAGTCGCCGATCGCCAGGTCTGCGGACCCGCCGACCCCGCCCAGGTACCCGGCCGCCATCGCCCCCCCATAGACCCGCCCCCGGGGCGCATCGACTCGCTGAACGCGGGCACCCGTCCGATCGTAGTAGGCGATGTTCCCCGTGCCTCCGACGTCCGAGGCCCCGGCCGGCGCGCCTGCCGCGATGTAGACGGTGTCGCCGCCGTAGAAGCGGTTCGCGGCGAGCGTCATCCCGAGGTTGCCCGGACCCCTGGCGACCCATTGAACCCCGTTGCCCATCTCAAGGATCGAGCCGTCCCGCCCGTTGATGCCCAAGAGCGACTCGCCATCGGTCGGGAGGAGGGGCGCGGACGCCACTGCGTCGGGTGTGCCGTCGCCATTGAGGTCGCCCACCGAGACGATCGCGGAGCCGAGCCCACGGCCGATGGCTCCGGAGGCTGAGGCCCCCAGGCGGACGATGCAGAGCTGGGGAAGACCCTCGTCGATCTGGCCGTCGCCGTCCTGATCGAGCCCATCACAGATCTCCCCCGGCACGCACCCCGCGAGGCCGTCGTCGATCTCGCCATTGCAGTCGTCGTCCAACTCATTGCAGACCTCAACCGGCAGCGCGCCGCACTCGCCGCAAGCATTGACCAGGCCCTCGTCGACGCGAGTGTCGCAGTCGTCGTCGTCCCCGTCGCAGACCTCCGCGGGCGCGGCCCCGCACGTCCCGCAGGCGTTGAGCAGGCCCTCGTCGTTGCGGCCGTCGCAGTCTTCGTCCCGGCCGTTGCAGACCTCGACGGGCAATGGTTCGCACGTCCCGCAGGCGTTGAGCAGGCCCTCGTCGTTGCGGCCGTCGCAGTCATCATCAACCCGGTTGCAGACCTCGGTCGGCTCGGGCCCGCACGCACCGCACGCGTTTTGGACCTGCTCGTCCGCTGTGTCATCGCAGTCGTCGTCCAGGCCATTGCAGACCTCGGGCGGCACGGCGCCACAGCGACCACAGGCGTTGAGCAGGCCCTCATCCACGCGCCCATCGCAGTCGTTGTCCTCGCCGTCGCAGCGCTCTGCCGGAACGTCGCCGCAGCCCCCGCAAGGGTTCGTCACACCCTCGTCGGCCAAGGCGTCGCAGTCATCGTCGAGGCCGTTACAGCGCTCGTCACTCGGCCCGAGACCCGAGCAGTCACCGAAGGACTGATTGGCGTCACAGACCTGCTCTCCGACCTCGCACGACCCCTCTTCCGTGCCGCAGGGGATTCGCTGGTCACGGATGCAGCATCCCCTTACGCCCTCGTCGGTGCCGCCATCGCAGTCGTTGTCCAGCATGTCGCAGAGCTCGTTGACGGGCTGCCCTCGGACCGCATCACACGTGACCCCCGTTGCGTCGTCGGCGCACACGAAATGACCGACCCGAGCGCAGGCACCCGGCCCAGCCGAGCACTCGTCTCCGAGACGTTCAAAGGCCTCGTCGACCCTATCATTGCAGTCATTGTCGATGCCGTCGCAAAGCTCGCGAGCGCCCGTTCGGCGCCTCGGATCCTGGTCGTCACAGTCGCCATCGCAGGCCACGACGCCATCCACGTCGAGGTCCTGATCCGAGCCACCTTCGGGGCACCGATCACAGTCATCGCCGAGCCCATCGTCGTCGAGGTCGGACTGGTCGGGGTTGGGAACGGACGGGCAGTTGTCTTGGGCGTCGCCGACACCGTCTGAGTCGACATCGGACGGCGGGGTCGTCGCGTCGGCTCGCGGACCGACATCCAAGCGAGCGGCATCGACCATGAGGCCACCGCCCTGAGGTGCGTCCCCCGTGTGGGTCGCGTCTGAAGGCTCCGCGTCCGTGACGGGTCGGGAGCCGTCTCCGGAGGCGCCGCCCGCGAGGTCAGGCGGTGAGGGGTCGTTCTGAGCGATGCGGTCGGGGTTCGCGGCCGTGCAGCCGAGCACCGTGCAGAGCGCGAGAAAGAGGGGGGATCGTCGGTGCCATTGAAGTCGCATGGCCGGTATTTTCCACATAGGGCGACGGTCGTTGCAAGGTGGTCGAAAGGGTCGGCTCGCCGCGGCCTCTTGTCGGTCCGCGACGGTTTCTGGTGGCGGCGCGATCACGGAAGTGGAAGCCTCGCCCCGCCATGAACACCCTCGCCCCGCCCTTGAATCTCAGGCTCGATGAGCCGCTCGCGCCCCGCACGACGCTGGGGGTCGGGGGCCGCGCGGCCGCTTTCGTGGAGGCGCGCACGGTCAACGAACTTCGAAGCGCGCTGCGGTTCGCCGCGGACGGGTCCCAACGCATCGTGTTTCTTGGCGGGGGCAGCAACGTCATCGTGCCCGACGCGGGCTTCGACGGCCTGGTGATCCAGCCGCGAATCGGGGGCCTCCAGTTCTCGGCGGACGGGCGCGTGCGTGTCGGCGCGGGGGTGCCCTGGGACGCGTTCGTAGACGCCGCTGTCGAACACCGGCTGCAGGGCCTCGAGTGCCTCACGGGCATCCCTGGGCTCGCGGGCGCCGCCCCGATTCAAAACATCGGAGCCTATGGCCAGGAGCTCGCCGATACGCTCGTCGAAGTCGAGGTCCTCGACTTGGAGACGATGGCAATCCGTCGGCTGCCAGCGGTCGACTGCGCGTTTGCGTATCGGACGAGCCGCTTCAAGACAACGCCGGGTGCCTTTGTGGTCCTGGGGTTCGAGCTGCAGCTCCGCAAAGACGCGCCGCCTTGCCGGGCCTATGCCGAGGTGGCCGCCGCGACGACCTCGGACGCGAACCTCTCCGAGGTCGTCGCGGCGGTCCGAGCCCTGCGTCGAAGCAAAGCCATGCTCCTCGATGAGGAGGTCAAAGCCGGGCCAGATGGTCAATCCGCGGGCTCGTTTTTCGTCAACCCCATCGTGAGCGAGACGACCGCCTCCGGCCTCCCTGCAAGCGTGCCGCGTTATGGGCAGCCTGATGGTCAGGTCAAGCTCTCCGCGGCGTCTCTCATCGAGCGCGCGGGCTTCCCGAAGGGCACCACCCGAGGCTCGGTCGGCTCATCGACCCGGCACGCCCTGGCGCTCGTCAACCGCGGGGGCGCGACCGCGTCAGAGGTCCTCGCATATGCCGCTGAGATCCAGTCTGCCGTGCGGCTGGTCTTTGGGGTCGAGCTGACACGCGAGCCGGTTCTCCTCGGTCAGACAGGCCCGGAGCCCACGCCGTGAATCGAGCCGTCCTCGTCTGGGCACTTGTCGTGGGTCTCGGTCCATTGGAGACACGGGCGCAGGCGACTCCATCGCTCGATGCGATGAGCGGGCCCGCCCAGCCGCAGGCGACAGCCACCCTGACGATCAGCGCCATCGACGCCCTCACGATCACCGCCCTCGAAGACGCGAGCCGGACACTGGTGCCGGGCTTCGGCGCGGCCCCCTACGTCGCCCTGCGCCGCGCCCGCCTCCTCGCTCACCAGCGAGACCCCCAAGGTGCGCGGGCCTTACTCAAGACCGCGCTCTTGCACACCCCGCCGTCACACCCCGCCCACGCCGCCCTAAAAGCACTCAACGCCCGCCTTGAGACCCGCGGCCTAATCAAGTCGAATCGGATCGGGGTGGCGCTGCCCCTCTCGGGGCCGTATGCGGCGATCGGTAAAGCCGCGCTCCTGGGCATTCAAGTCGCGTCCAACGAGGCACCCACCTTCGAGTTGGTGATCGAAGACACGGCGGGGGACGCCGACCGGGTTTTCTCGGCCGTCGATCGCCTCGTCCATCAGCACCAGGTCGCCGGAATCATCGGGCCAGTCGGGGCGCTGGAGAGTCGGCGCGCCGCGTTCGCCGCCGAGCAGCTCGAGGTCCCGTTGATCTCCCTAACGGGCGCGGACGGCATCACCGGCGTGGGGCCCTTCGTCTTTCGCCACCGGCTCACCCGGGAGGCCCAGGCGCGATACTTGGCCCGGTTCGCCGTATCGACCCTCGGGCTGCGAAAGTTCGCGATCCTTTACCCTCGCAACGAGTACGGCCGAGAGATGATGGCCGCGTTCTTCCGCGAGGTCGTCTCCTTGGGCGGCGAGGTCCGTGCGGCGGAAGGATATGGGCCGAGGGCGACGGAGTTTAATGTGCCCGTCGCCCGCCTCGTTGGTCGCCACTTTGTATCAGCCCGCCCCGCCTCGGACCACGACGAGCGTTGGGCGGAGATCAACCGCAAGGCCAAAGACCCGGGGATGCGCCTCCCACCTGTCGTCGACTTCGAGGCCCTCTTCATCGCCGACACCGGAGATCGTGCCCGGCAAGTCTTGCCCTTTGTCGGCTACTGGGACATCGAGCTGCGAACCCACCCGGAGATGAACGGGGATCTCCTGGCCCAGAAGTATGGCGGCCTCTCACCCCCGCTCGTGCAGCTCTTGGGGACGAACGGCTTTCACTCCACCGACTTCGCCTCGCGGGCCGGCGAGGCCGCGCGCAACAGCCTCTTCCTCGACGAGTTCCTCCCGGACTCCAGCGACGCCCTCTCCTTCGTCTCGGCGTATACCTCGCTCGCCGGACACGCGCCGGACCCGCTCGCCGCGCACGCCTACGACGCCGCGCGTATGCTCGCCCGGGCCGCGTCGACGAGCCGCGACCGCAGCGAGGTCCGGCGGAAGCTGGCCGAAACGCGGGACTTCCCCGGCGCGTGTGGTCTGTCGCAGTTCGACGGCGACGGAGAGGCCGAGTTGAAGCTGAACGTGCTGACCATCTCGCCTGAGGGGCTCATCGTGCCCTGGGAGAGCTCGAACGCGGGTGCTTCGCCCTGAGCCACGAAGCCATCGCGGAACGAGCTCCTGCTCAGGAGGCTGAGCGCGCGCTCTGAGGCCAATGGACCGACGGAGGCTGCGTTGTAGAGGACGCGAAAGAAGGAGAGGTGGCCTTCGGCTTGTGGAGGTCCAGGAGCGGCCTAATTCGGAGAAACTCACAGCGAAGTCGGGGCCGCACTTGTTGACCCCGCCTCAGCGCCCGCTGCCGACCGTGGCCCCGTCGGCACCGCCGGGGACATTGAAGAGCGTCACGTCCCGGCCCGTGAAGTAGGCGTCGATGATCGATGCGGCCCAGGTTACGCCCAGCCCAGCGAGCGCGTAGTTGACACGGTCGTAGTGGGCGTTTGCGTCCTTGCGGCTGCCCACCGCCCCCGGCTCATTGGTGAGGTACTCGTCCTGGGCCTGCATGCCCAAGACCGCCGAGGCCACTGCACCGGCAGCCAGTCCGCCGCCCAAGGCCAGGTAGCCGATGCCGCGCACGGTGTCGCCGTTGTAGATTTGGCCCCAGCCCGTTACCGCCACGGAACGAAGCGCGGCACCGCCCCGTGACTTCGTCTCGACCATGTCTTCACTCAGCTCGATGAACCCCTCACGCGACACAGCCTGGTCGGCGGCGGTGAGGACCTTGCCCGTCTCGGCGTCGACCAGACGGGCGTTGAGCACGTATTGGCTTCCGGCCACGCTGATGCTGCCCAAGATGACCTGACTGGCCCCAAGCAGCTTGCCGACCGACGCCGCCCCCTCGGGGGACACCTCGCCTTTCTCCGACCTTTGCAGCTCGCCGACTACGGAGCCGATACGCTGCCGCTCGACCTGCAGAATCCCGGGCCGAAGGGAGAGGCGCGTCGACAGGAGATCGGCGCTGAGCTGCCCAAGCGACTTGCTCTTGGCCTCTCCGTCGGTCGCTTCGAACGGCAAGACGGCGAGCCGCTGAAAGCTGCCTCCGGACTTCGCGGCCAGATGGTCGGCGAGCGCGTCGCAGAGAGATTGAACGCCGGCCTGCACCGAGCCCGGGACGTCTTTCGTCGCGGGACTGGCGGCCTTGGCAGGCGGGGCGTCGGCAGACACGGCCTTGGGGGTCGCGGCCTCGGCGGGCGCGGCCTTCGCAGACGCGGCCTTGGCGGGCGCGGCATCGGCGGCGAGCGCGCCCGGGGCTACCGCTAGGAGGGCGAGGGAAGCAATCACCGAGGCGCTGTGGTTCATGTACTCTCCTGAGCGTTGGGCGACGTTTGATACGGGCCGACGCAGACAGTAGTTATCCGCGTACATTACCGCAAAGGGTGAATCCGATGAGCCTCCCCCAAAACGCGTTGCATGGGATCCTGCACCCTGAGGTGCAGGCGCATCTTCACGGTCTGGTGCAGCACGACGACGCCCTGCTCGATCGACTTGAGGCCTACGGCCGCGAACGCGGTTTTCCGATCGTCGGTCGCTCCTCGGGTCGGGTACTTGAGCTCTATGCGCGGGCGATCGGGGCCCGTCGGGTCTTCGAGCTGGGCAGCGGCTTCGGCTTCTCGGCCTGGTTTTTCGCCCGCGCCGTGGGACCGGAGGGCCGCGTTTACTGCACCGACAGGGACGAGCACGAGCGTGTGGCCTTTCGAGAGTTGTACGCCGACCACCCGCTCGCGACCCGGATCGAACACCACGTCGGCGACGCCCTCGAGGTGCTCGCGACCACACCCGGAGAGTTCGACTGCATCTTCATCGACGTGATGAAAGAGGACTACCCGCGGACGGTAGAAGCGGCCCTGCCGCGATTGCGGAGAGGCGGCCTCCTGCTCATCGACAACCTGCTCTGGGGCGGCCGGGCGGCGCGGCCCGTTGATTTAAAAGACCCGGCAGCCGCCGCGGTTCATGCCAAAGACCATGCGACGGCCGGCGTCGTCGAGGCCACGCGGCTGCTCATGACCGATCCCAAGCTCTGCGCGATGGTCCTCCCGATCGGCGATGGGCTCGGCGTCGCGCTTAAGCTCGAGTAGTGGCCGAGCGACCGAACTCTGCGCTCATAACCAAGCCGACGCCTGCGCCGACCGTCACCTGCCCGAAGTGCGCGCGCCTCCAGTCCAACCCTGACGCCTGCGACCGCTGCGGGCTCATCTTTCGGAAGGCGAAGGCCTTGTCCATACGCGCCGCGTCGCGTCCGCCCGGCGGTGACGCCATGCGAGATTTGCTGGAGCGGAAGTGGGAGAAGATCCAAGGCCAGCTCGACGACTCCGAGGCTCACGTCTCTTTCATCAACCTCTGCGCCTCACTTGGCGCGCTCGACTTCGCCGGGCTCCGCTATCGGGGTCTGACGCCGCCGGGCCAAGCCGAGGATCCGACCGTCGCGAAGTATCGCGAGCGCGTGCTCAACACGGCCATGGCCCAAGCTGTGCGGTCCCCGAAGGCCGGCTCTCCCCTCATCCGACGCTTGTGGCACTTGGCCATTGTCGTAGTCATCATCGCGGTGGGGGTGCACTTCATGCGGCGCAACGCCCAAAACATCGCAGACCTCAGCGAGCACGAGAGTTCCGAGCTCCAACGCTACCTTCCCCGCTGAGCGTCCGCGTGGTAAGCACCGACCCGTGACCCGTACCACCGAGCCCCCATCCCGTCTCCTGCGATTTCGTCAGGCCCTTGAACAACTCATCGAAGACTCCCTGCCTGGGCCTGGAGACTCGCTGTCCGGAGGCCCACCCGTGCCGCTCGACGTGTTTGTCCACGCGAGCCGGGTTGAGATCCACATCGAATTGCCGGGCCTCAAGCCCGAGGCGATCGAGGTCTCGGCGACCGGACGTCACCTCTGCGTCGAGGGCGTGCGTCCGTCGCGACCCAGACCCACCGGCTCGTATCTCTGCCTCGAGTCCGCGAGCGGCCGCTTCCGGCGCGTGATTGAGCTGCCCGTCCCCTCGGATGTAAGACGGGCGGTCGCGACCCTCAGAGACGGCGTCCTGATCATCGACGTACCCCGAATCGAGGATCGGCGTGGCGCGCCCCATCAGGTTCAGGTGACACGTCGATGAGCAAGCCCAAGAATTCAGACTCGGACGACATCGAGTTGCCCGACGAGCTGCCGCTCCTCCCGATTCGGGACCTCGTCGTCTTCCCGTTCATGATCGTGCCCCTGATCGTCACGCGAGAGCTCTCCTCGAACGCCATTGAAGAGGCCCTGGGAGGGAGCTCCGACCGCCTGATCTTCCTCTGCACCCAACGCTCGGCCGCCGATGAAGATCCGACGCCAGAGGGCCTGCATGAGGTCGGCTGCGTGGGCACGATCATGCGAATGGCCAAGATGAGCGACGGCCGGATCAAGGTTCTGGTGCAGGGGCTGTTCAAGGCCCGGATGGTCAAGGTCCACCGCACGGACCCCTCGTACTCGGTGATGGTCAAGCGGATTGACGAAACGCCGCAGACCCTCGATAGCGCGCAGCGTGTGGAGGCCCTCGCCCTTGTCCGCACCATCAAGGACAACCTCGACAAGTACATCGCCTCGGGCAAGAGCATCCCCGAGGAGGTCCACCTCATCATCGGACCCATCGAGGAGCCGGGTCGCCTCGCGGATCTCATCGCCTCCAACCTCCCCCTGAAGGTCGATGAGGCGCAGAGCCTCTTGGAGACTGAAGCCGGGGTCGAGCGGCTCTCGCGCGTCAACACGTTCCTCGAGCGCGAGCTTGAGATCCTCAACGTGCAGCAGCGCATTCAGGACCAAGCCCGCCAGGAGATGACACGAACTCAGCGCGAGTACTTCCTTCGGGAGCAGATGCGCGCCATCAAGACCGAGCTCGGTGATGATGACTCCAAGAGTGAAGAGCTCGACGAGCTCCGGTTGAAGATCACGTCGGCCCAGATGCCCGAGCAGCCCAAGAAAGAGGCCAACCGCCAGCTCCGACGCCTTCAGAGCATGCACGCGGAGAGCAGCGAGGCCGCCGTCCTCCGCAACTACCTCGACTGGCTCGGCGACCTGCCCTGGTCAAAGCAGACGGACGATCAACTCGACATTGAGCGGGCTGCCGCTGTGCTCGATGAGGATCACTTCGCGCTCGAGAAGATCAAGGAGCGCATCGTCGAGCACCTCGCCGTCCGCAAGCTGAAGAAGGATATGCGCGGCCCGATCTTGTGTTTTGTGGGTCCACCCGGCGTCGGAAAGACGAGCCTCGGGCGCAGCATCGCTCGCGCCATGGACCGCAAGTTCGCGCAGGCGAGCTTGGGTGGACTTCGAGACGAGGCCGAGATCCGAGGACATCGCCGCACCTACGTCGGCGCGATGCCCGGGCGCATCATCCAGGGGCTGAAGCAGGCCGGCAGCAATAACCCGGTCTTCATGCTCGATGAGCTGGACAAGCTCGGCGCGGACTTCCGCGGAGACCCGTCGTCCGCCCTGCTCGAGGTGCTTGATCCCGCGCAGAACAACCGCTTCGTCGACCTCTACCTCAACGTACCGTTCGATCTGTCCAACGTGTTTTTCATCGCCACGGCCAACGTGATCGACACCATCCCAGGGCCGCTGCGCGATCGGATGGAGCTCATCTTCCTGTCCGGCTACACCGAGGAGGAGAAGCTGGAGATAGCACTGCGCCACATCCTGCCCCGAGCGATGGAGGACCACGGGCTGACCGCCGAGAACGTGAAGATCGGCGAGCAGACCCTCCGGCGGCTCATCAGCGACTATACGCGGGAGGCTGGGCTCCGAAACCTGAGCCGCCAGCTCGCCACCGTCTGTCGCAAGGTCGCCCGCAAGGTGGCCGAGGGCAAGACGACCCGCACGGTGGTTACACCCACCTCGCTGCCTCCGATGCTCGGGCCTCCGCGCACCCCCGACCACTCCTTGCCGGAGCGGGACGAGATGGGCGTCGTGACCGGCCTCGCCTGGACTCAAGCCGGCGGTGAGGTGCTGCAAATCGAGGCGTCGGTCATGGCCGGAACAGGCCAGCTCAAGCTGACCGGTCAGCTCGGCGACGTCATGAAAGAGAGCGCGCACGCCGCCCTCAGCTACCTACGTTCGCGGGCGGACGCCTTGGGAATCGCGCCGGACTTCTTCAAGGAGCGGGAGATCCACGTGCACGTCCCAGCCGGCGCCATCCCGAAAGACGGGCCGTCGGCGGGCGTCACCATCGCGACCGTCCTGGCGTCCGTCGCCAGAGGGGTCCGCGTCCGGGCGGACGTGGCCATGACCGGGGAGATCACCCTGCGCGGGCACGTCCTGGCCGTCGGTGGCATTAAAGAGAAGCTCCTGGCCGCCGTACGGGCGGGCATGAAGACCGTGCTCCTGCCCGCCGCCAACGAGCCGGACCTCGCGGATCTCCCGCCCAACATCCGTAAGAAGGTTCGCCTCGTCTTGTGCCGCCATGTGGAAGACGTCTTTCGCGAGGCCCTCGTCGAGAACGAGCCGACCCCGACCCCTCCCCCACCCCGCCCCCGGACGCGGTCCACACGCACCGCCACGAGCTGAGTTCGCCGTGCAGTTCAACCTTGCCCAGCGCGAGCTGACCTTGAAGGTCGTTTATTACGGCGCGGCGCTCAGCGGCAAGACGACCAACCTCCAAGCGATCCACCAGATGGTACCCAGCGAAGGCGCAGGTCGCCTGATGACCTTGGAGACCCGCGACGACCGGACGCTCTTCTTCGACCTCCTCCCGATCTTCTTCCGCACGCGGTCGGGCTATAAGGTGAAGCTCAAGCTCTTCACCGTTCCTGGGCAGACGCTGCACGACAGCACGCGCAAGGTGGTGCTGCAGGGCGCCGACGCGGTGGTCTTCGTCGCCGACAGCCAAGTCTCCGCGAGCGAGTTGAACAAGGAGTCCTTTCGGAACCTCAGGGACAACCTCTCCGCCAACGGTCTCGACGTCGACACGATCCCCATGGTCATTCAGTTCAATAAACGCGACCTACCGAACGTGCGATCCGACGACGAGCTCCGCGCTCTGGAAGAACGTCGCCGGACGCCGGTTTATCGCGCGGTCGCCGTGCAGGGGCAGGGGGTCCTTGAGACGCTGCGCGCCTTGCTTGGCCTGACTTGGGACAGCCTGG
>SHZC01000039.1 GCA_009692505.1 Myxococcales bacterium | reverse complement strand
CGGAGGTGGTGCTCACCACGACACGATTGAGCTCGGCGGAGTAGGCCGGCGAGGCCAGCTCATGTGGCTTCAATCGATAGATCGCGGGGTCGCTCAGCTCAAGCCGCCAAGCCGGCTGGAATGGGCTGTCCTCGACGTTCCGGAACGAGCCGGTGAGCGGTGAGTCATCCCCTGCCCCGCCCACATCGATCCCAGCCCCCCCGCAGCCTGCGGCAAACAGCAGGCCTGAAGCGGCCAGGACCACCGCGGCCAAGCCCACTGTGGACAGGGCGGGGCCGCGCTTCACGTGCCTGCGCTGAGCTTGGCGAGGCGGCGGTCGATCTCGCGCTTCCACTCCGAGTTGCCCATCTGCTCAAGCGCCGTGGCCTGACTGGCCTTCAGCTTCTCGAAGTGTTCCTTCGCCTCGGGACCCTTGCCCTGCGCCTGCAGCAACCGCCCGAGTTGGACGCCTGCGAGCAGCGCGAAAGACTTCGGGTCCTGGGCCTCGACCTTCTTCCAGGCTTCAGCGGCGAGAGGGAGCTGACCTTGGGCCTCAAGCGTGGCCGCGCGGCCCTGCAGAGCCAACGATCGGGCGAGCGGATCGAGCGTATCGCTCGCGCTCGCGGCGTCATAGGCCTTCAAGGCGTCGTCGAAGCGGCTGAGCTCGAACTGCGCCCCGGCGAGGCCCAAGCTGCTCAGGAACGCCAGCCCGGTTCCTGCGCCCTCGTCGCGCGTCCGGAAATAGCCGTCGCGTGCTTTCTCCAGGCGGGCCTTGCGCTCATCGGCGGAGAGGACCTTGGGCTTCGCGCTGTCGTCGCCAAGCATCATCGGAGGGGCGGTGTCGCGGGCTTCGTCCTGGGCCTTTGCTGACTCGAAGAAGACGCTGGCGCGCTCCTCGAGGCCTCGGGTCTTGGACTTGTTGAACTGGTTGATGCCCACCAGGACGAGGACTCCGACGAGCGCGCCCCCCACGATCATGCCCCGGTGGTCGAGCACCCACTGAAAGCCCGACGCCGTCACCGACGTGAAGCGATCCTGAGCGGCCTCGCCGATGCGGTCCGCGAGGTAGTCGGGCTCAGCCGGAGCCGCCTGAGCTTCGACCTCGTCGACCTCGTCGTCGTCCTGACCGTCGATTTCGGGCTCGCCTTCGGCCCGGGGAATGCGCTTCTTGATTCGCTTGACCACGACTTTTTCCTTTGGCAAGCCCAGGCGGCCCGGGCGCGAACGGGGCGGCGAAATACCACGCGATTTCTCGGTGTGTCAACGCGGCACGGGGACTACTCTGCGCGCGATGATTCGTCAGGCTTTGCTCTCCCTCGCGGCCCTCGCGGTCGTCCACGTGAGTTGCCCCCCGGCGGCGCGCGCCTTTGATGACGAAACGCGGTTCCGGGCCTCCTTCGGCGGCGGCTATGCTTGCTACCACGATGCGCGGCGTTACCACGGGCTGTCCGGCTCGGGGCGCTTCGACTGGCTCGCCGATCCGTGGTGGGTTCTGGGCGTTCGAGCCGGCATCGCCCAACACTCCGGCAAGGGCCGCAATTTTCAGGTCGTGCCCGTCGGCATCGCCGCACGCTTGCAGCTCGACGTCTCCGAGTACGTTCCTTATGCCGAGCTGTCCCCGACCGTCTATTTCGCCAGCGGCCACGGCGGCCCGGAGTCTTCCTCGAGCTTGGGGTCAGGTTTGGGGATGAGGACCGGCTTCGGCTTCGACCGCCTGCTCGACGAGTTCTGGTCGGTGGGGCTCGCCGTCGACTACCACAACCTCTTCCAACAGGACGCCTACCCCGGCGAGCTCGAGCTGGGCCTGACCCTGGGGTATCGATTTGCGATCGGCGACCCCTGGGCACCTTGACGTAGGCACGACGGTGCTCATTGTGCCGACGATAAGGAGAAATTATGGCCGTTTCAAAGTCGACCGCTCTCGCATCCCACGCCCGTATCCCCTCGCACCTGCCGGCGATCGCGGTGAAGAATACCGTCGTATTCCCTGTGCCGGGCATGCCGGTCTCGCTCGCTGTCGGGCGGGGCAAGACCATGCGGGCGATCGAGCTGGCGGCGTCGTCACACGGCTTCCTGCTCGTCGTCACGCAGCGCAACCCCGAGGACGAAGACCCGAGCCCCGCGGACCTCTTCCGCGTGGGGACCATCGTTCGGGTGCTGAGGCTCGCGCGCGGTACGGATGACACCCACGAGCTCCTGATCGAGGGGCTCACCCGAGGGCGCCTCGACCGCTTCATCGAGACCATCGATCATTTGCAGGTCGAGGTGTCCGTGATCGCCGAGACACGCTCCACCGACGTAGAAGCGCAGGCTCTCTTGCGCAACCTCAAGGAGCTCGCCACGAAGGTCATAGAGCTGTCCCCGCGAATCCCCGACGAGGCGAGGGAGATCATCGACCGCATCGATGACCCCGCGCACATCACGGATCTGATCGCGACCCAGATGCGGATGGACGTGGCCGATAAGCAGCATCTCCTTGAGACCTCGGACGTGAAAGCGCGGCTGAGTCGAATCATCGAGCATTTGGCGCGTGAGGCGCAGGTTCTTGAGCTCACCGGCCGGATTCGGTCGGAGGTTCAGGACAACATCGACAAACATCGCCGGGAGGTCTTCCTGCGGGAACAGCTTCGCGCGATTCGTAAGGAGCTCGGTGATGGCGACGAAGATGGCGAAGAAGGCGACGACCTCGCCGAGCGCCTGAGCGCGGCCCCGCTGCCGGAGATCACCCGCAAGGCCGCGACGCGAGAGCAAAAACGACTGGGCCGCATGAACCCGCAGAGCGCGGAGTACACCGTCTCGCGGACGTATCTGGAGTGGATCCTCGACGTGCCGTGGGGCAAGATCAGCGAGGACAAACACGATCTCGCCGACGCGAAGCGCATCCTCGACCACGACCACTATGGTCTCGAGAAGGTGAAACGCCGGATCATCGAGTTCCTGGCGGTGCGAAAGCTGAAGGGCGACTCGAAGGGGCCGATCCTCTGCTTGGCTGGGCCGCCCGGCGTCGGCAAGACGTCTCTCGGTCGGTCCATCGCGTCTGCCCTGGGCCGCTCCTTCGTGCGGATCAGCCTCGGGGGTGTAAGGGACGAGGCGGAGATCCGCGGCCACCGGCGTACCTACGTCGGCGCGCTGCCGGGTCGCATTGTCCAGGGTCTGAAGCGCGCCGGGAGCATGAACCCCGTGTTCATGCTCGACGAGATTGACAAGCTGGGAAACGACTTCCGGGGTGACCCGTCGTCCGCCCTGCTTGAGGTGCTCGATCCGGAGCAGAACGACAGCTTCAGCGATCACTACCTTGAGGTGCCTATCGATCTCAGCGGCGTCCTGTTCATGACGACCGCCAATCGGATCGACACCATCCCCCCTCCGCTGCGCGATCGCATGGAGATCATCGACGTGCCGAGCTACCTGGAGGAGGAGAAGCTGGCGATCGCGAGGCAGCACCTTCTGCCCCGCCAGCTCTTCGAGCACGGCCTGAGCGCGGAGACCGCGAGCCTCTCGGACGAGGCGCTCCAGTTCATCATCTCAAGGTATACACGCGAAGCCGGCGTCCGAAATCTAGGCCGGGAGATCGCCGGAGTGCTCCGCTCCGTCGCCCGGGACGTCGCGACCGAGGAGGTCGTGCCGCCCATCTACGTCGACAGCGCGCGGGTGAGACTGGCCCTCGGGCCGGAACGCAACTTCCCTGAGTCAAGGGAGGAGGTCATGGAGCCCGGGGTCGCGATCGGCCTCGCGTGGACGCCGGTGGGCGGCGAGATCCTGTTCATTGAAGCGACGGACATGAAAGGCAGCGGCAAGCTCACTCTGACCGGTCAGCTCGGCGACGTCATGAAAGAGTCCGCGCACGCGGCCATGTCGTTTATCCATGCGCGGGCCGAGGAGTTGGGCATCCCCGAGGAGGCGTTTTCCGAGCGCAACTTCCACCTTCATTTGCCGAGCGGCGGGATCCCCAAAGACGGGCCGAGCGCGGGCGTGACCCTGCTGACCGCGCTGACCTCACTCCTGACGGAGCGGCCGGTCCGCAAGGGCGTCGCGATGACCGGCGAGCTCACGTTACGGGGTGTCGTGCTCCCTGTTGGTGGCGTCAAAGAGAAGGTCCTCGCTGCCGCGCGCGCCGGGTTCACGGAGGTCATCCTGCCGCGCAGGAACGGAGGCGATCTCGAAGAGATCCCGGCTCACCTCCTGTCTACGCTCACGATTCACCTCGTCGACAGGTTGGAAGACGTCTTGGCTCTTGCCCTTGGGGTGCGGGCGAAGAAGCCACGCGGCCGACGCCCTCGCCGAAAGAAGCCCGGCGAGGCGACGGTGAACTGAACCTCCCGGCTCGCCTTGACCCCCTATGGGTCGGCGGGCAAGATGGCCGGAATGAATGACGGTTCAGTGTTGCCCATCGAGGCCGGTCTGGCCTTCCTCCTCACCCCGGTCGGTTCGCAGCGCATCAGCACCGCCGAGGATCTCTCGGAAGAGCAGCGACTCTTCCTTGAGACGGCCCAGCAGTTCATGGAGAAAGAGGTCATCTCCAGGAACGAGGCCATCGAGCACCTGGACTATGGCCTCCTGAAGAGCCTGATGCGGAGCGCCGGGGACGTAGGGCTGCTGGCGGTCGACATCCCCGAGAAATACGGCGGCCTCGGGCTCGACAAGACGACTTCCGCGCTCGTGTCCGAGGCCGTCAGCGTCCAGGGCAGCTTCGCGGTCACGTTCGGGGCGCACGTCGGGATCGGCACGTTGCCCATCGTGATTTTCGGGACCGAAGACCAGAAGACTCGGTACCTGCCCTCTTTGGCCACCGGCGAGAAGATCGCTGCGTATTGTTTGAGCGAGCCGGGCAGCGGATCCGATGCCATGGGCGCGAAGACGACGGCGCGGCGTGACGGCGATGCCTTCGTGCTCACGGGCGTCAAACAGTGGATCTCCAACGCCGCCATCGCCGATGTCTTCATCGTCTTCGCGCAGATCGATGGTCGCCTGTTCTCAGCGTTCATCGTCGAGCGGGACTGGGCAGGCGTGAGCATTGGGAAGGAAGAGTCGAAGCTGGGGCTGAAGGGGTCCTCGACCTGTCAGCTCATCCTCGAAGACGTGCGTGTGCCCATCGCGAACCTTCTCGGCGACCCCGGTCGGGGCAGCGTGATCGCGTTCAACATCCTCAACGTCGGGCGCTATAAGCTCGGGGTGAGCGCGGGCGGCGCGGCGAAACGCGCGCTCACTCACGCGACTCAGTACGCGGCGGAGCGCAAGCAGTTCCAGACCCCGATTATTCAGTTCCCGGCCATTCGAGAGAAGCTCGCCCGCATAGCGACGTTTATCTTCGCCAATGAGTCGATGGGCTGGCGCCTGTGTGGCGCGCTCGACGCCCGCATCTCCGGCCTCGACAGGTCTGGTGACGATTACAGCCGACTCTCGGCCGAGATCCTCAAGGACTATACAATCGAGTGCTCGATGCTGAAGGTGTTCGCCTCCGAGGGGGTCTGGCAGGCCCTCGACGAGGCGCTCCAGATTCACGGTGGCTATGGGTACACCCGGGAGTACCCCATCGAACAGCCGCTGCGTGACTCTAGGGTCAACCGCATCTTCGAGGGGACCAACGAGATCAATCGCCTGCTCGTGCCCGGCACGCTGTTCAAGCGGGTACTCCAGGGCAAGCTCAACCTCATGCCGGTCATGGCCTCGGTCGAAGCCGAGATCGCCACAGGGCAGCCGGCTTGCCCGCCGGACGATGTCGACGACTTGGTCCTCGAGAAGTTCATGATCGAGCAGGCCAAGAAGGCATTTATCTATACATCCGGCGCCGCGGCCCAGAAGCATATGGCCGACCTCGATCAGCAGCAGGAGATCCTCCTGCGCCTGTCCGACATGCTCATGTATATCTGGGCGGCCGACTCGACGATCACGCGTGTTCAGCAGTACTCCGAGCGATTCGGCAGGGAGAAGACCGGATCCCGA
This sequence comes from Myxococcales bacterium, assembly GCA_009692505.1. GTDB lineage: Bacteria > Myxococcota_A > Bradymonadia > UBA7976 > UBA1532 > SHZC01. The sequence goes on along the minus strand of SHZC01000039.1, from coordinate 24,341 downwards.
CGGGCCGTGGTTCGGGTCGTGGCCACGGAGGCCTATCGATTCGTCTGCGAGTCGGCGAGGGATCTGGCGTGCCATTTGGCGGCGAACCCCGAGAAGATGATCGCCGGCATCGGGCGGCTCTGCCCGTATGTGGCGTCTGATATCATTGCGGCTCGACGGCAAGTCGCCGAACATGTGGCGGCGGCTGGACGTTATCCCTACTGAGAGGGCCCGGCGTTGACGATGCAACGAAATTGCGGGTTTCGAGGGTGCGAACAAGTTCTGTGGACGACGTCGCCGCAGCTCGTTCTTGAGCAGTCGTCGAGCGGGGCGACGTGCGGTTCCTGCCGCCGAGTGACCCTCTGCCTCAAGCACCTCGGTCACCTGGTTGACGCACAGGGGTCACTGTGCTGCCCGAACTGCCAGGGGGAGGCTTGGGCGCTGGTCACCTTTGAGCCGTCCGAGGCCTGCGAACGACTCGCGGTCGTCGTCCTCGCCGGAGGAGGACGACTCGAGGAGCGTTGGTTAGCCAACCCGCTGCCACCGGGGTTGATGCTCGTCCGCTCGTCGCAATGTGAGCCAGGCGAGCAGTTTCTGGGGCCGACGGTGGTCATGCAGGGCGACGGCGAGTTCTCTCGGATCCGCTTCATTCCGGGCGAGTCCGGCGCCTGCGTCGTCGAGGGGACCGCCAGCGGAGCCTCCCGCCTGGGCGACCGCGCGCTCGTCGCCCACCGGACTCGAGCCGGTGTCGCCGTCCTCACCGCGTATTCGGAAGGCCTTAGCCTTCGTCTCGCCCATCCTGAGCGGCTCGAGTGGACGGGGCCCTGTCCGATAGATCGGGGACGGTGGATGTTCCACGAGTCCTCAAGCGACGGCCGATGTCGACTGCGCCTGCTCCGTTGGGAAGGTGACAACCGGGTTCGGACCTTGGTCGTACCCGCGGTCGCCGAGATATTTCATACAGTCGGCGGCACCTGGGCGAGGGCTTCGCTCGACGGGGTGGTGGTCGCCACGGGTGGGCGGGCACCGGTCGTCGCCTGGCTGCGTGACGACGAGCCGAACGTCCAGGTGCTCGCGCGGCTCGACGACGTGCCGACGACCCTGGTCGCTGCCAGGCGAGCTCGGGCCGCCGCTTGGATTGGGGCCGATGGGCGGGTCTTCGCCGTGCAGGAAGGCCGCGCGCCGACGCTGCTCGGCACGTCGACCCTCCCCTATCTGGCGATGTCACCTGAGGGCACGACCTGCGCCTTCGTCGCGGCGGGTCGATTACAGGTCGTTGACCTCAACGACGTCCGGGTCGTTGACCTCAGCGACCCGCATTCGAACGTGACGTGCCCCGTCCCAGACGATCTCTGCGCGCTCGACTGGCTCACCCCCGTTGAGACCTGACCGCGCGCTCGTCTTTATCATGCCGTCGGCCGAGGTCGTCTCCCGGCAATTGACGCGCGTCGAGATTGAGCACGAGTCCCTGCGTTTCGCCGTGCACATCACTCGATTTCGTCGCGAGGTACGGGCCTTCCTGGACATTTGTCCTCATTTTCGAGTTCCGCTCGCGGTCGCGGGACAGGCGCCGATGGTTGACCTCCGGCGGTCGCATATCATCTGCGGACGACACGGCGCGCGCTTTCGGATGCAAGACGGCTTATGCGTCTCGGGGCCCTGTTCGGGCGACACCTTGACCTCGATTGAGGCCGTGGAGTGTCTTGGGCAGCTTCAACTCTTTGTGAGTCGCGACGTCCTCGATGAGCTCAGGGCGCGGCGATCACCGGCTTGTGCGACTCCAGGCAGCGACGCGCCAAGTCTGCCTGGTCCGGCCGACAGTAGATGCGAATGAGCGGCGTGGGCTGTCGATAGCGTTCGAAGATGCGGGAGTACCGCTCCACAGGCACGGCACCCGGGAGCGCCTCATTAATGATAAACATCGGGCGCGCGGACGGCCCGCCGTAGTACTTGCTCAAGACGCCTTTGTCGCGGGACGTGAAGAACTCCACCCCAGCGTCCAGAAGGGCCGCCTCAAGGACGGGCAGATCCGGCGGGCAGAGGTCTGGGTGCAGGTCAGCGTTGATCTCAAGCACGCGCTTGAAGCTCTGCCGGTGGGCGATCCGGTAGGCCCAGGGGTTCCTCGAGGTTCGCAGCGCGCTCCACAACGCGATGTCGTCCATGTCGACGTACCGGCCCACGTCTCCAGGGAGTTGGAAGTCCAAGGGTGACTCCGTGAAGAAGCGGAGCAGCATGGAGTCAAAGCCGATGGGGATGTAGTGGTAGTAGACACTGACGAACATGTGGTAGCGGCTGAGCAGGAAGTCTTCGAAGGCGAAGACCGCTCGATGCGAGAGCGCCAAGCACGCGGCGTCATTCTCGACATGAAACGAGAGGTTCTCGACGAGCCAAGCTTGATCGAACCGACCGTAGCTGACGCCCGCATAGAACGAGTCGCGCTGGAGGTAGTCCATCCGATCCGCGTCCATCTCGCCGCTGACGATCTGGGTGAGCAGTGGGAAGTAGTCGACCCCGCCGACAACGAAAGTCGCGCTGCGACCGGGGTAACGCGACGTGACGAGGTGGGCGACGTCGAGCGCGTTGCCGCCGTGACGATCGAGGAGCGCGTCGACTGGGGTCCGCAGATCGGACTGGACGATAAAAGCGCGGGTGTAGTCCTCGTGGCTCGCCCGCTCATCGAGCTCGGCCTCGGTGAAGCCATCGAGACCGAGCGCCCGTCGCGCGGGCATGCAAGGCTCGCTGGCGTGCGAGGCCGGAGGGTGCCCAACGTCGTGGAGGAGGACGGCGAGTCGGACGATCTGGCGCAAGCGGACGCGGTCGTTTTCACCGAGCACCCCACCGATGGGAAACATGGTGTCGAACATCCGCGTCGCGACCTCCATCGCCCCGAGCCCGTGGGCGTAGCGGGTGTGGGTGGCCCCGGGGAACGCCTGATCGGTGAAGCCGAGCTGCTTTATGCCTCGCAGACGCTGGAAGACTCGGCTGTCGACGATGGGCAGTTCATCACCGGTGACGGCGATGCTCCCGTGAATCGGATCGCGGATACGAATCATGTTCAGACGACCTCGGCGAAGAGCGTATGGCTCGTGGCGTCTTTCACGCGAACGCGAACGAGGTCGCCGAGCTGATGGTCCCCGGCTGCGACCACGGTGGTCTTGAAGCAGCTCGTCCGGCCGACGAGGCAGCCCGCGTTCCGTCGGCTCTTGCCCGTCAGAAAGACCAAGGCCTCCTGGCCGACCATCGCGGTATGAAGCTCGCCACTTATGGTGTTTTGCAAGGCGATGAGCGTCTGCAGCCGCGCGCTCTTGACCTCGCCGGGTACGTCGTCCGGCTTCGTGCGCGCCGACAGGGTCCCCTCACGGGGGCTGTAATTGAACATGAACGCGCCGTCGAAGCGCAGGTCTTTGACGAGCGACATGGTCTCGCCGAAGTCCTCATCCGTCTCTCCGGGGTACCCCACGATGATGTCCGTGGTCAGCCCGAAGGCGGGCAGCCGAGCTCGAACCCGGGAGATCAAGGCCCGATACGACTCGGCCGAATAACCCCGCCTCATGTCCTTGAGGATCCGCGTGCTCCCGCTCTGGACGGGCAAGTGGATGTGCTGACCGAGCTTTGGCAACTCGGCGAGCGTATCGAGCAATCGGTCGCTGAAGTCGTTGGGGTACGGCGAGGTGTATCGAAGGCGATCGAGCCCCTCGACGGCATGAACCGCGCGCAGGAGGTCCGCGAAGTCCGTGCCGCGCTCGTAGTAGCTCGAGACCGTCTGGCCGAGCAGAGTGATCTCCCGAATGCCGGACGCCACCATCGACCGCGCCTCGGCGACGACCTCTTCCGGGGGCAAGCTGCGCTCGCGGCCGCGCACAAAAGGGACGATGCAGAAGCTGCAGAACTTGTCGCAGCCCCGAACGACGGTCAGCCAGCCCGAGACCCCCGGTTGGCGGTCGACTTCGACGCCCTGGTAGGTCTCAGTTCGATCGAGGCGCACGTCGATGAGCGGATCGGTCTCGAGCTCATTACGCGCCCGGTCGAGGAGCTCCGGCAGGCGCCGATATGTGTCGGGTCCGATGACCAGGTCGACGTACGGGGCGCGCGCGATGAGGTCCTCGCGCATCCGTTCGGCCATGCAGCCGGTCACGCCGAGGACCATACCGGGTCGCTGCGCCTTCATCGTCTTGAGCCACCCGAGGCGCCCGAAGATGCGTTCCTCGGCCCGCTCGCGCACAGCACAGGTGTTGAGCAGGACGACGTCCGCCTCATTCGCGGCGGCCGCGACCACATAGCCCGCGCGGCGGAGGAGCCCGGCCATGAGCTCGGTGTCTGCCTCGTTCATTTGGCAGCCATAGGTCTCGATGAATACGCTGCGCGTCATCGCGTTTCTCCCATAGGCGGTCGCGAAAAGACCGATCGCGAAAAGTCCGGCAGGCTAAGGGCGCCCCCCCGCCGCGTCAAGGCAGTCGCACCTCGCGGTCCCCGTGTTAGATTCGCGGCGTGGATGTTGAGACCCTCCGTGTCGCCAAGCTCGAGCGCCTCTTGGCGCTGCACAAACGGATCGCGAGCGAAGACGACGTAGGGCGGATCCTCGATGTCACGCTGGAGAGCGTGATCGAGTTCACCAACGCGGCCCGAGGCTTCGTCTTGGTGCGTGACCCCGATGGGCAGGTCCGCGTCCGCGCGGCGAAGAACCTGGACCGGGACACGGTCAAGAGCGACCGCTTCCGGCCGAGCCGGGCCATCGCCGATCGGGTCCTCCTGGACGGAGAGCCGATCCTCAGCGTGAACGTCTCGAACGATGAGCGTTTTGATGCCAGCGAGTCCCTGCACGAGATGAGCGTGAAGTCGGTCCTGGCGATCCCGATTCGTTCGCGCGAATCGGTGGTGGGGGCGATTTACCTCGACCGGGAGGCGAGCGCCCGCACGGGCTTTGACGCGGATGACCTTCGGCTGCTCCAAGACTTCGGGGACGTCGCGGCGACGGCCGTCGAGATGCGCCGTCTCGTTCAAAAGCTCGAACAGCAAGGCGAGGAGCTTGGGCTGGCGAAGGCGCAGCTCGAGGTGCAGGCCGCCTCGCTTCGTGAAGATGTGGCGGCCAAGTCCGTGGAGATCGCCCGCGCAGAGCGAAACCTCGACTCCCAGACCCGCGCCCTGGGCCTCAAGTTTACATTTCGAAACATCGTGGGCCGCAGCCCGCAGATGCATCGGCTCCTCGATCTTCTCCAGCAGATCATGGACTACCCCGTGCCTGTCCTCATCAGCGGCGAGAGCGGCACGGGCAAGGAGCTCGTCGCGCGAGCCCTGCATCATGGCGGTCCGCGAGCGCGCAGCCCGTTCATGGCGATCAATTGCGCCGCGATCCCGGAGAACCTGCTCGAGAGTGAGCTGTTCGGCTACAAGAAAGGCGCGTTCACCGGGAGCACGAACGACAAGGAGGGCCTCTTCCGGGCCGCTCGCGGAGGCACTGTTTTCCTCGACGAGATCGGCGAAATGCCCCTCTCGATTCAGAGCAAGATCCTGCGCGTGCTCCAAGAGAAAGAGGTGCGCCCCATCGGCGGTCGTGAGAGCGAGAAGATCGACGCCCGGATCGTAGCGGCGACCAATCGTGACCTGCCGCGCGAGATCGCCGCGGGTCGATTCCGCGAGGATCTCTTCTATCGGCTCAACGTCGTCGATGTGCACATGCCACCTCTCCGGGAGCGGATCGAAGATATCCCGGCGCTCGTCGAGCACTTCCTCGCCCAGGTCAGCCTGGAGTTCGGCGTCCCACCCCGCACGATGTCGCCGGATGCGATGGAGCTGCTCCTTCGTTTCCCCTGGCCAGGCAACGTCCGGCAGCTTGAGAATACGATCAAGGCGAGCTCGATCCTCGCACGCGGCCCCCAGATTCAGGGCAGCGAGGTCCGGCTTCCCAAGGAGGAAGTGGGGCCGGCACCGATTCGTTCCACCCCAAAATCCCTGCGCATCGTCCCGCAGGTGGCCGCGCCCCCGCTTCCGGAGATCCGCAATCGTTCGGATTGGGAGGCGTCGGCGAAACAGCAGCTGCTCGACGCGCTCATCGTCTCGGGGTGGAAGAAGTCGAAGGCCGCGGAGCTGCTCGGCATCTCGAGGCGGAACCTCTACCGGAAGCTCGAGCGGTACGGTATCGAGGGCGGGCAGTAGATGGAGTTTAAGGTCATGCAGGTCCTCGTCACCGGCGCGAATGGATTCATCGGTCGGCACCTCTGCCGCAGGCTCGCGTTGGAGGGATACGCCGTCCGCGCGCTCCTTCGACCGGGGGCCGACGCGACCGCCCTGGCTTCGATGACGGGGGTGACGATCATCCTTGGAGATGTACTCGCCCCTGAGTCGTTGGCCCTCGCCTGTCGGGGCATCGACGGTGTCGTTCACCTCGCCGGTGCGGTTACCGCCGGACGTGACCGCACCTATGGCCGGATCAACGTCGATGGCACCCGGAACCTGGCGACTGCGGCACGGGAGGCAGGCGTGAGCCGGTTCGTCTTCATCAGCAGCCTCGCCGCCCAGGGTCCGTCGCCGAAAGGGCAGCCCCACCGTCTGGCTCAAGGCGAGGCACCCATCAACGAGTATGGCCGAAGCAAGCTCGCCGCCGAGCGGGCCCTCGTTGAGGAGGGCCTCGCCGGAATCACCACCGTGCTTCGACCCGCCATTGTCTATGGTCCCGACTATGCGAACTTCGCGGTCCTCGCACGCGCGCTGCGGAGCCGGATCCTGCCGGTCATCGCGGGCCTCGAACTGTCGTTCTGCCACGTCGACGATCTCGTGGATCTGATCGTGCGCGCCCTCTCTTCGCCCTCGCCCATCCTGGGAACTTACTTCGCCTCGGATGGGCAGCCGCAGCCGATGGAGCGGGTCGTCGACCTCCTCGAGGCCCTGCTCTCGACGCGCCCACCTGTTCGGCTGTCTCTGCCCCCCCGACTGCTCTCCTGGCTCGAGCCCCTCTCCGCGAGGCTGGCCGACTCGACGGGCCTCGGCGCCATGATCCCGCGCTGGCTCGGCGAGCTTCGCGCGACGGGCTGGACGTGTAGCCCTGAGGACACGACGGCAGCCTTCGGCTATGCGCCGATACACGCGCTTCAGACGAGCCTCGGTCCAGTCGTTGATTGGTATCGTGAGCATGGGCTCCTCGAGCCAGGCTCGGGTGGTCATCGAAGGGTCGGCTCGCAAGGGAAGACGCCGAGCACGTAGTCGAAGGCCTCCGCGCTCAGTCGACTGTGCACGCGAACACGGTAGGTGCCGCTGACCGACGGAACGACCCGCGTCCCGGTCTCGCCTGGCGCCTCGTAGGCCCGCCCCACCGGGCGTCGGCTCCGGGGCGCGAAGACCTCCGGGGCGAACGCGAACTCGCCGAGGTCGTGCAAGACGGCGATCTCCACGGCCACGCCTCGTTTCAGCTCGATGGCGTACCAGTCCTCATCTTCGCCGCACATCCGGGCATCGCGGAGCGTGGCAAGTGGAGGGCCACTCAGCGCGCGCTCGTCATTTGGCTCCCAAGCGTCGGCCCCACAACTCGCCGCGGCCGTCATCATCCATTCAGCAAAGTTCATTGACGTTCTCCAGTTTTGTCGTTTGGTTTCAAACCCGTAGAGCAGGAGCCGTGCCCAACACCTGAGCCGTGCCTCAGGCCAAATTCGGTCTCGCAGTGCGTCCAGAAACTGAACGGCCTCTGCTACAGGTGTTCAGGATCTGGACGCTTTGCCGACCTGCCCTGACAATCACCGGCCGTGGGATCCATCAGAGACCTCCAGCGCGCCCTCGAGCTGGCGCACTATGCCGCTCGCCACCGCGGGACGGTGCACGTCTGCGTCCTCGACGGGTCGCTGTCCATGGCCGACTTCGGGCTGGACCTTCGCCTGCTCGGTGCCTACGGGATCCGCGTCATCGTCGTCGCCCATTGGCGTCCAGATGCGTCCTTCGAGGGCCTGGGCGACGCCCGGCGGCTCGGCTTACCGCTCGCTCTGATCGACGGCGGAGACGACCTGACGGCCATCACTGAGTCGGCAAAGCAGGCCGTTGGTCGCGGCCAGGTCCCCCTCGTCGTCTGCGCCGATCGGAGCGGTCAGGACTCCGGCACCGAGCCGCTGTCCCTCGGTGCCCACTTGGCGCAGCGCCTCGGAGCCCGCCGCATCCTGCTCCTCCTGCCGACGAACGACCCGCTCCTCTCGGTCACGAGCCGACCCCACCTGACCCGGCAAGAGGCATCAGCCTTGGCCCCCTCCATCGGCGATCCGTCCGTTCGGCGTCGCTTCGAGAGGCTGCGGTCGCTCATCACCGACGGGGTCCCCGGGGTCGTGCTCCTCGAAGGGTTCGCGGGGGCCGTATTCACGGAGTTGTTCACCCACGAAGGTGCCGGGATCTTGCTCAGCGACGACCTCCTCGAAGTCGTTCGACACGCCTCCGTCGAGGACACCCCGGACATCACGCTGCTCTTGCGTGCGGGGATCGAACGCGGCGTGATTCGGCCGGTGACCGAGACCCAACTGCTCGAGACGATCAGCGATCACATGGTCTATTGCATCGACGGGCTCGTCGTCGGCACCGCACGCCTCACGCCCTATGGGGAGTGGGCGGAGCTGGCGCGCTTTGGAATGATGGCTCGATACCGCGGACGCGGACGGGCTCGGACGCTCTGCCTGGCGCTCATCGACCGCGCGCGGCGGCAAGGCCGTCTGGGCGTCTTCGCGCTGTCCGTCGACGAGCGGATGTGGCGGTTCTTCGAGTCCCTCGAGCTTGATGCAGTCGAGCGGTCGACCCTGCCCATCGATTGGCAGAGCGCCTATGACTTCAGCCGTCCGAGCCGAGCGTTCGCCAAACGGATCGATGGTTCAGGCTGAGCGGCCCTTGCGAACCGCATTGACCGCGACCCAGGCGAACATGAAGAGCCCGGCCAACGCGAGGGGCGCGGACAGATACTGTCCCATCGTGAAGGTCGACTCGGAGGCCTTGAGACCCTCGAACTCCTTGAAGAACTCGGTGACGACGCGGCCTCCGAAGTAGAGCGTCAGGAAGATCGCTGCGAGGAGTCCTCGCGGTCGCCGCTCACCGAACCGCCGGTCCACCGCATAAAGGACGGCGATGACGGTGATGCCGATGGCCGCCTCATAGAGCTGGGCCGGGTGGCGCCAGGGGACCTCGGCGAAGTCACCGGCGACCCTCACGAGGCCCCGGTCCTGCTCGCAGCGGACGAACTTAACCGCGAACGGGGCCGAGACCGCGTCGGTGACTCGGCCGACGATCTCGCTGTTGGCGAAGTTGCCGAGGCGCACCATGATCACCCCGCAGCACGCCGAAAACGAGATCCGATCCATGACATCAATGAGCGGAAAAGCGTGCTTGCGGGAGAACCACACCATGGCGATGAACAGGCCGATGGTCGCGCCGTGGCTCGCCAAACCACCCCGCCAAACGAAGAGGATCTCGAGGGGGTCTGCGAGGTACTTTTGGGGCTCGTAGAAGAGCACGTGCCCGAGGCGAGAGCCGCCGATGACCGCGATGACCCCGGCCGTGAGGAAGGTCTCAGCCACGGCTTCGGATCGCCCGCTTCGGGTGATCTGCCAGCGCCAGAGGTGGTAAGCCCCCATGAGCATCAAGGCGAAGAGGACGCCGTACCACCGCAGCTCGAAGCGACCGAGCTGGAGAATTCGTGAGTTAAAATCCCAGATCAACATAGCGTGGGACCATGCCACAGGCCCTTCGGCTACGAAAGCAAGAACACGAGGCGGCCCGAAGGTTCGAGTCTCTCAGAAGAGCCCCAAAGACAGCGCGGCGACGGCCCCAGCCACGGCGACGAAGGCCACGATGAGCACCACTTTGCCCACGGGGAACGTCCCCGTTGGCTTCTCCGTACGCACCAGCGCCATGAGCTCCTTCGAGATCCTCAGGAGCGTCGTCGCCGGCACCGCGGCCCCCAGGGCGACGGCTCGAAGCTGCGAGGCGAGGACATGAGCACTCTCACTCACCTCGCGCTCGGCGGGCGTCGGTCTCTTGCTCGGTCGCCCGGCCGGCTCGTCTTGAGCCCGAAGCTCGACCAGATCGGCGAACTCCACGAGCACGCCACGCACAAGCAGGACGGGCGTGAGGGACGGGGTCTCGGCCTTGCGACCGATGACCGTATCGACGACCTCAAGCCCCAAACGCCAGTCCGGCGCGTCCCCGCCCCGAGGCACATAGTACAGCCGCAGGGCCCCGACGTACCGAAGCCCGGAATCGCCCATTACGCGCATGTAGGCGTCCACATCCTTGGCAAACTGCGCAAGCAGGGACGGAATGCGTTCATCGGGGGGCAGGCGTCCGCGGGGGTCGCCGGGCTCATGTCCGACGCGTTTGACGATCGTCGCCGCCATCGCTCGATCGAGCGGGAGCCGCCGCACGACGCGCCCCGCGTTCGTCGCCTCCAAGTAACGATTGAGTCGATCAAGCCGCCCATCAATCCAGGTCCGGAACTCCTCGGGGGCCTGATTGGGCGCCTTCGGGACGACGAGCACCCATCGCTCGAAGATGCCATCGTGTGGGCTCTCGACCTCGATCGCCGCGCCGTGACTGTGAATAAACCACCCGGCGCTAGGGCGCGGGCGTTCGGTGAGGGCGTCGAGCACGAGTGCTGCGCTGCGTTCGATGTACTCGACGATGTGGCGTCCGGCTTCCGGCGCGATTTCAGTGATAGCCACGGCCGCGGAACCTAATGATGCCGAAGATCCGACGCAAGCGGCTTGGCAAGCGGAGTCGGCGTTTGCGAGACTGAGGCCATGGGAGGCCTCAAGACCGACCCGCCCGTCGAGTGGGGCGGGCATTCGCCGGTGCGTCGCGGGGGGCCGGGCCGGTGGTTTCAAGCGGCGCTCGGGCGGTCCCCTCATGTCGACGTGCGCGCCTATCGATTGCGGACGCCCGTCTGGCCGGCGGGCGCCCCAGGGCTTCGCATCGCCCACGTCACGGATCTGCACGTCGGGCGCGTCACCCCCGAGGCGCGCCTTGAGGCCGCGGTCGAGGCGGTCAACGAGTCGGGCGCGGCATTGGTCGCTTTGACCGGGGACTACGTCGCCCACAGCCTTCGGTACCTGCCCCGCCTCACCCATGCCCTGAAGGCGCTGAAGATCCCGGCCTTCGCCACCCTCGGAAATCATGACCACTGGCACGGCGCCGACGCGGTCACCCGGGCGCTCGAGCGCGCCGGGGTCGAGGTTCTGTGCAATACGAACCGGGTCTTCACGGCCGGATTGGGGGCCGGATTGGGGGCCGTCTCCATCGTGGGGATCGACGACGCGGTCACCGGCCATCACGACATCGAACGCGCTTTTGCCGGGGCGCAGGCTGGCCCCACGGTTGTCCTGTCGCACCTCGCCGAGATCACGTCGAGGTTTCAAGACCGCGGCGTGCCCTTGGTGCTGAGCGGCCATACGCATGGCGGGCAAATCCGGACGGCCGGCGTGATGGAGCGCGTGATGCGACGCATGGGCCACCAGTACATTCTCGGCTGGTACACCCTCGACTCGACGGCGATCTATGTAAACCCGGGGATCGGCGCCGCGGTGATTCCCTGGCGGACTCGACACGCCCATGCCGAAGTGGCGGTCATCGACATCGAAGCTTCGGCGGCTCCCTTGGATGTCGAAATCGTCGACGGGCGGACGTTATTTTCACAGTTCGCTTGACACATTCCTGCGACTACGGCAGGAAACGGCCCCCGGAAGCGGACCGCAGGTGGCGGACCCGCAAACTGCAATCGGTTCGAAAGGATTTCGTCATGTACAAGATTTCACTGCTCGTCGTCGTCGCTCTGTTCACCCTCGCCGCTTGCGGCGGCGCCCCCAAGGTCGAGGCCCCCGCGGCCCCCGCCGTCGAGGCCCCTGCTGCCCCCGCCGTCGAGGCCCCTGCTGCCCCCGCCGTCGAGGCCCCCGCGGCCCCCGCCGTCGAGGCCCCCGCGGCCCCCACGGCGCCCGCCGCGCCGAGCGCGAACTGAACAGCACGTCCGTCGTGCCGTAACGGCCATTGGGGCGAGGACCACCCGGTCTCTCGCCCCTTTTTTTTTCACGCGCCGGATGGCGAACCCTGGAGACGAGCAAGACCATGACCGATGCTGGCCCGCTCAATGGCGCCAACCTCGCGTTCGTCGAGTCGCTGTACGAGGACTTCGTTCGTGATCCGTCCAGCGTCGACCCCGATTGGCGGGCTTACTTCGCCCAACTCCCTCAGAACGGGAATGGCGCGGTTCGCTTGGGGCCGAGCTTCTCCCCGGCGAGCATCTTCCATAGCAGTGGGCACGGCGGTGGCGGCCAAGTCCGAGAGCCGCAGCCCAACCACGCGCAGCGTGTCGAGGCGGCCACCGGGTTGAACGACATCGCGGCGTTGCAGGACAAGGTCGATCAGCTCGTTCGCGCCTACCGGGTCCGCGGCCACATGGTCGCGAACCTTGATCCGCTCGGCCTACCGCGACCGGCCCATCCCGAGCTTGAGCTCGAGCACTACGAGCTGACGGAGCAGGATCTCGACCGCTCGTTTTCGGCCCGGACCATCGCGGGCGCGGGCTCGCAGATGAAGCTCCGGGACATCCTCGACGTCATGCGGCGGACCTACTGCGGCTCCCTTGGCGTTCAGTTCATGCACATCGACGACCTCGAGGTGAAGAACTGGCTCCAATCCGAGATGGAGAGGACGCAGAACCACCTCACCTTGTCCCGCGACGAGCAGATCCGAATCCTCACGAAGCTGACGGACGCGGAGATCTTCGAGCAGTTCCTCGCCAATAAGTTCGTCGGGGCCAAGCGGTTCTCGCTCGAGGGCGGCGAGAGCCTCATTCCCCTGCTCGACATGGCCCTCGAGGCTGCGGGCGCGCATGGCATTCGCGAGGCGGTCATCGGGATGGCGCACCGCGGGCGCCTCAACGTGCTCGCCAACATCATGGGCAAGAACCCCGCCCAAATCTTCCGCGAGTTCGCCGATGCGGATCCCGACTTGAACTTCGGTCGGGGCGACGTGAAGTACCACATGGGCTTCTCCTCGGATCTCGTCACGGGCTCCGGCCGAACGGTCCACCTGTCCTTGTGCTTCAATCCCAGCCATCTGGAGTTCGTCAACCCAGTGGTCGTCGGGCGTGTGCGGGCCAAACAGGATCGCCACGGTGACCGCGAGCGCATTCACGTTCTGCCCGTCCTGATTCATGGAGACGCGGCCTTCGCCGGTCAGGGCATCGTCCAGGAGCAGCTCAATATGAGCGAGCTTGAGGGCTACCGCGTCGGGGGCACGATCCACATCATCGTGAACAACCAGATCGGCTTCACGACGCCGCCCGAGTCGTCCCGCTCCTGCGACTACGCCTCCGATGTCGCCAAGATGCTCCAGGTCCCCATCTTTCACGTCAACGGCGAGCACCCCGAGGCCGTCGCGCGGACCATCGATCTGGCCATGGAGTTTCGCGCCCGGTTCCACAAAGAGGTCGTCATCGACATGTGGTGTTACCGGCGCCACGGGCACAATGAGGCCGATGATCCCTCGTTCACCCAGCCGGTCATGTATGCGGCCATCCGCAAGCGCAAGTCGGTCCGCGACGCCTACCTCGAGAACCTGCTCAAGCTCGGCGGCGTGACCCGGGCTGAGGCGGACGTGATCAGCGTTCGCCGCCGCGAGCATCTCGAGCGCGAGCTCAGCGAGGCCAAGAGCCGCGACTACAGCTACAAGGCCGACTTCGGTCGCGGCATCTGGCAGGGCAGCTTCGGCGGACCCGAGCGCTCGTGCCCCGAACCCGCGACCGCGATCCCCCGACCGACGCTCCAGACGCTGCTCAGGCTTCAGACGGAGCTCCCGACGGACTTTTTCCCGCACCCGAAGATCGAGCGATTCCTCGAGACGCGGCGGGAAATGTCGGAGGGCAAGCGTCGGCTCGACTGGGGCGCAGGGGAAGCACTGGCGTTCGCTTCGATCTTGGCGGAGGGGCACCCCGTCCGCCTCTCGGGTCAGGACTCGGGCCGGGGAACCTTCAGCCACCGCAACTCGGTTCTCCATGATGGCGCGACGGGTGCCCAATACACCCCCCTACAAAAGATCGGCCCAGGGGTGTTTGAGGTCTTCGACAGCCCGCTGTCCGAGGTCGGCGTCTTGGGCTTCGAGTACGGCTACAGCCTCGATCGCCCCGAGGGCCTCGTCCTCTGGGAGGCCCAGTTCGGGGACTTCGCCAACGGGGCCCAGGTCATCATCGACCAGTTCATCGTCAGTTCCGAGGACAAGTGGCGCCGCTTGACGGGTCTGGTCATGCTCCTGCCACATGGCTTCGAGGGGCAGGGACCAGAGCACTCGAGTGCTCGCCTGGAGCGGTTTCTCGGGCTCTGCGCGCAGGACAATATGCGCGTCTGCAACCTGACGACGCCCGCCCAGCTCTTCCATTGTCTGAGGCGCCAGGTCGTCTGGAAGCTGCGAAAGCCGCTGGTCATCATGACGCCCAAGAGCCTCTTGCGGCACCCTGACGTCACGTCCTCGCTTGAAGACCTCTCGCAGGGGGGCTTTCAGGCCATCATGCGTGACGACGTTCAGGCGGACCCCAAGGCGGTTCGCCGAATCCTTCTGTGCAGCGGCAAGATCTACTACGACCTCGCCTCTACCCGGGCCGCGCTCGGTGCCGTCCATGTGGCCATCCTGCGCGTCGAGCAGCTCTATCCCCTTCGGCTTGAGGCCCTCGCTGACGCGCTCGCGGCGTACCCCGACGCTACGCCGGTCGTCTGGGTCCAAGAGGAGCCGTGGAACATGGGTGCTTGGCCGTTTTTGAGGCTGACCGTCGGCGAGCGGCTCTTCGGGCGATTCCCCTTCACCGGGATCACCCGCAACGAGAGCGCGAGCCCAGCGACCGGCTCTACGGCCAGTCACAAGATGGAGCAGGAGCTCCTGCTCGAGCGCGCCTTCGAAATCTCATAAGTCTGCGGAGAGTCATAAATGTCCGTCGAATTGCGCGTGCCCCCGGTGGGCGAATCAATTACCGAGGTGGCCGTCGGCGAGTGGCTGAAGGCCGAGGGCGACTACGTCGGAGTGGACGAGGCCGTGGTCGTCGTCGAGACAGACAAGGTCAACCTCGACGTCCCGGCCCCAGTGGCTGGCCGCATCACTCGCGTTTTTAAAGCGAAAGGCGAGCTGGCCCGCGTCGGTGATGTGCTCGCGGAGATTGAGCCGGGGACCGCCCCGGAGGCCGCTTCAGAGACCGCAGCGGAGGCCGCTTCAGAGACCGCCGCGAAGGCCGCTTCAGGCACCCCGCTGGGCGAGCCGAAAGCGGCGACCTCAAGCGCGAATGAGCCTCGGGTGATGCCGTCGGCCGCCAGCGTGATGGCATCGGCCGCCCGCGTGATGCCATCGGCCGCCCGCGTCCTGGCGCTCGGTGGGCTCGACGCCTCCGCCGCCACCGCGACCGGCCCGGGTGGTCGAGTCCTCAAGGAGGACGCTGTGCGCGCCGTGCAGGCCAAGCTGGCCCCGCCGGTCCCCGAGTCGGCTCCTTCTGGAGATTTCCGGCAGGAGGAGCGCGTGCCCATGACGCCGCTCCGACAGACCGTCGCGCGTCGCCTCGTCGAGGCCCAGCAGGCCGCGGCCCTCCTGACCACGTTCAATGAGGTCGACATGACCGCCGTCTTGGCGCTCCGCGTCGAGCACAAGGAGACCTTCGAGGCTCGTTACGGCGTGAAGCTCGGGTTCATGGCCTTCTTCGTCAAGGCCGTCGTCGACGCGCTCCGCGCCTTCCCGGCCATCAACGCGGAGATCCGCGGCACGGACATCGTCTATCGGAACTACTACGACATCGGCATCGCGGTCGGCGGCGGCAAGGGCCTCGTCGTGCCGATCCTGCGGAACGCGGAGCGGATGAGCTTCGCCGACGTCGAGAAGCAGATCGCCGAGTATGGGCGGCGCGCGAAGGACAACAAGCTCAAGCTCGCCGAGCTCCAAGGCGGCACGTTCAGCATCAGCAACGGGGGCGTCTATGGCTCGCTGCTGTCCACGCCCATCGTCAATCCGCCGCAATCCGGCATCCTCGGCATGCACGCGATCCAGGACCGACCCATGGCCGTTCAGGGTCAAGTGGTGGTCCGACCGATGATGTATCTGGCGCTGACCTACGACCATCGGCTCGTCGATGGGCGCGAGGCCGTCGGGTTCCTCAAGCGCATCAAGGCGTGCATCGAGGCACCCGTCCGCCTGCTCCTCGAGGTCTGAGGCCGAACATGATTGAGCGCAGTCACGACGTCATCGTCATCGGCGCGGGACCTGGGGGCTACGTGGCCGCCATCCGCGCCGCCCAGCTTGGCCTCGACACCGCTTGCATCGAGAAAGAGGCGGCGCTCGGGGGGACCTGCCTTCGGGTGGGCTGCATCCCGAGCAAGGCGCTCCTCGAGTCGAGCGAGCGGTACGACGAGGCGCGAAACGGCCTCGAGATCCACGGCGTCAAGACCAGCGGCGTCAGCCTCGATCTCGCGGCGATGATGAAGCGCAAGGACACGATCGTTCGCCAGCTCACGCAAGGCGTCGGCGGCCTGCTCAAGAAGAACAAGGTCACGCGTTATGTCGGGACCGGACGCCTCGACGGACCGGGTCGCGTCGCGGTCGATGGCGACGCTCCCGCGGTCCTGAGCGCCAAGCACATCATCATCGCGACGGGCAGCACCGTCTCCCCCCTGCCCGGCGTAGAGGTCGACTTCGACCGCATCGGCACGAGCACCGAGGGGCTGGCGTATGACACGGTCCCCGAGCACCTCATCGTCATCGGCGCCGGGGCCATCGGGCTCGAGCTCGGCTCGGTCTGGCACCGCTTGGGCGCGCGGGTCACGGTTTTGGAATATCTCGACCGCATTTTGCCGGGCACCGACGCCGAGATCGCCTCGGCCGCCAAACGATCCTTCGAGAAACAGGGCCTAGTCTTTCAGCTTGGCGTGAAGGTCACCGGCGCGCGCTTCGACGGATCGACCTGCGTCGTCGAGCGGGAGGGGGGCGAGCCGTTGACCGCTGATCGGGTCCTCGTCGCGGTCGGGCGCAAGCCGTACACCGATGGCCTCGGCCTCGAGACGGTGGCTATCGAGCGCGACGCCCGAGGGCGCATCCCGATTGACGGTCACTTTCGGACGAGCTGCGCCGGCATCTACGCCATCGGTGACGTCGTCGCCGGGCCTATGCTCGCCCATAAGGCCGAGGAAGAGGGCGTCGCCTGCGTGGAGCACTTCGCTACCGGGCACGGCCACATCAACTACGAGGCGATCCCCAACGTCGTCTATACCCACCCCGAGGTCGCGACGGTCGGCCGCTCCGAAGAAGAGCTCGTGGCCGCCGGCGTGCCTTTTCGCAAGGGCACCTATCCGTTCATGGCCAACGGTCGGGCCAAGGCGCTGGCTCAGACCGAGGGGCTCGTCAAGGTCTTGGCTCACGCGCAGACCGACCGGATCCTGGGGGTCCACATCTTCGGCCCGCGCGCAGGTGACCTCATCGCCGAGGCCGCGGTTGCCATGGAGTATGGCGCGTCGAGCGAAGACCTCGCCCGGGCCTGCCATGCTCACCCGACGCTGAGCGAGTGCCTCAAGGAGGCGGCTCTGGGCGTGCACGGGCGGACGATCAACCTCTAAGAGGTTCCGGTCACCCCATAGACTCATCGGCGAACCCTTGCTATTGCTGTGCTCCTGATCATGTCGCACTGGAGCCCGCCATGCCTATCGAAGACCTCTTCGAGAACCCTCTTGTGGCGAAGCATTTGCCGGTGGGGGTCCGCCATCAGCTCGAGCGATTCGGCGAGCACCTCTCCCTCCTGACTGAGATGCGGAACCCGAGGGTGCTCCGACGAATTGGACCGTCTGCGGTGCGGGGGCTGATCCTGAAGCAGGGCGTTCGCGACGAGCCGGCGCGCATCGTCTCGGCCCACGAGACCATCATCGACTGGCAGCTTCGCAGCGATTCACCCGAGCTGCAGGCGCTCTATCAAAAGGCCAAGCGCCTCCAATGGAACGGCGCGACGGACCTCGATTGGTCCATCAACGTCGAGCCAGAGTCTAACGAGAACGCCCTCTTACCCGACGACTTCCTCGCTTGGGACCACTTCGAGAGCCTCGGCCTGCACATGACCCTCAAGGACCGGCGTCATCGTTTGCACCAGGTCCTCGGCTGGATGCTCAGCCAGTTTTTGCATGGTGAGCAAGGCGCGCTGATGGCCGCCGCCCAGGTCACCGAGTGCGTGCCCTTCACCGACGGCAAGTTCTACGGGGCGACGCAGGTCGTCGACGAGGCTCGCCATGTTGAGGTCTTTCATCGGTACCTGGAGACGAAGCTCGGCGCGACGTTCCCCATCAACGACAACCTCTTCACGATCATCGACAGCCTGCTGCGCGACAGCCGCTGGGACATGAAGTTTCTCGGCATGCAGATCATGGTCGAAGGCCTCGCTCTTGGCGCCTTCAGCATGTTGCACAAGCTCACGAAGGAGCCCCTGCTTCGCGAGCTCCTCCGCCGGGTCATCCACGATGAGGCTCGCCACGTCAGCTACGGGGTGCACGCGCTCAAGCACGTCTACACCCGCGAGTTCAGCGAGAACGAACGGCGCGAGCGGGAGGACTGGGCCTTCGAGGTCGCCTTGCTCATGCGGAATCGATTCCGCGTTCACGAGCTCTACGAGTCGGACTTCCAGCAGATGATGACGCGCCGCCAATGGAACGAGATGGTCGATCGCTCGCCGGGCATGAGGGCCTTCCGCACGACAATGTTCTCTCGGCTCGTGCCCAACCTGCGTGAGATCGGCCTGCTGACCGACCGCATCCTGCCGCACTACAAACGCGTCGGCCTCGCCCAATATATGAACGGGCGCTCCGCCACGCAGATCGAGGCCGAGGACCTGGTTCGTTAGCGGGAAAAAAAAGAGAAGCGTCCCCAGCGGGATTTGAACCCGCGTCGCCGACGTGAAAGGCCGGTGTCCTGGGCCAGACTAGACGATGGGGACCCAGTTTCATTTTTTTGGGTGGGCCGTCTGGGACTCGAACCCAGAACCAACGGATTAAAAGTCCGCTGCTCTACCATTGAGCTAACAGCCCGACACCACTCCTCGAACCGCGGTCGTGTACCCGCCCTATCGCGGGGTGTCAAGCCCCGACCGTTGACTTTAGCGAAACGCGCGCCTTAGATTCACCTTGCTCTGGAGCGACCCTCAGACCCGCTGAATCCACCATCTCGTGGACCACGGGAGGCCGGGTGGACTTGGAGCTCGGCGAGACGTTGATAATCAACGTTTTCGCCGATCCGCGACGCTTCCCGTACCGACCTATCGGCCACGACTGAGCGCGCGCCCCCTCGACGGATGCTCAAAGGGCAGCTTGATTGACCTATCCCCCACCCGCTCGTCCGAGCGGGAAAAGTTTCGTCTGCGTCGGCGGTCTTTGACTGTCGAAGCACGAACCTTCGGGCAGCGGGCCGCTCAGGCACGACTGATCGAAACCGCGCAGGTGAAGGCCGCGCCTCGCCTCGCCCTGTACCGGGCCTTTGACGGAGAGGTCGACACTTCCCTCATCGAGGCGTGGGCGACTGAGACCGGCAAGGACGTGGTCTACCCACGACAGGAGCCCGGCGCGCCTCTGTCGTTTCTTCGGGTGAAGACCTGGTCGACCCGCGCACGGGGCCCCGACCGGCCCGAGGGAGAGCGAGTCGATCTTGAGCAGGGGGACGTGGTCGTCGTGCCTGGGGTCGCTTTTGATTTTGAGGGGTATCGACTCGGCTTGGGCGGCGGTCACTACGACCGAACGCTCCCGACGTGCCCCGCGCTCGCGATTGGGCTCGCGTTCGAGGTGCAGCGCGTGCCGCGGCTTCCTCGCGAGCCGTGGGACCAGCCGGTTGATCTGCTGGTCACTGAACTCGACGTGTACGACTTTTTGGGCAGGGAAATCCTTTGACAATCGAGATCGTCATATTCGCGATCGTGGGCCTCGTGGGCCTCGCAGTCGGAGCGGTCATCGGCCGTTCTCTCGGGCGCCGGGGGGGCCCATCAGAGGTCGACCTCGAGAAGGCCCGCGCTGAGAGCGAGGCCTCCGTCGCCCGGGTTCGCAAGGAGATCGAGATCAAGGGTCGCGAGGAGGCCGTGGCGGTGACCGCCGAGGCCGAGCGCGAGGCCCACAAGGTCCGGCAGGAGCTCGGCAAGCGCGAAGAGCGAGTGCACAAGAAGGAAGAGACGCTCGACGGCAAGAACGACCAGCTCACCAAGAAAGACGCCCAGCTCGGCAAGCGCGAGAAGGACCTCGGCCGCCGTGAGAAGAAGGTCCAGAAAGCCGAAGATGATCTGGACGCGGCACTGAGCGAGTCCCGCTTGAAGATTGAGCGGCTCGCGGGTGTGACCCAGGATGAGGCGAGAGCGATCCTCGTGGCGGAGGTCAAGGAGGACGCCCGCAAGCAGAGCATCGACGAGATCCGCGCCGTCGAGAGCGAGGCCCGAAAGATCGCCGACGAACGCGCCCGGATGGTGGTCGCCGCGGCGATCCAGCGGTACGCCAGCGAGCACGTCGTCGAGCGCACCGTGAGCGCCGTGACGCTGCCCTCCGAGGACATGAAGGGCCGCATCATCGGTCGTGAGGGGCGAAATATTCGGGCTTACGAGCAGGCCACGGGCTGCGATCTCGTCATCGACGACACGCCCGAGATCGTCATCGTCAGCTGCTTCAACCCCGTCCGCAGGGAGATCGGGCGCCTCACCCTCGAACGCCTCCTCCTCGACGGGCGGATTCATCCAGCGCGCATCGAAGAGCTCACGGCAAAGGCCAAGCAGGAGGTCGAGCAGCAGGCCCGGCAACACGGGGAGCGGGCGACGGTCGAACTCGAACTCTCTGGCATCCATCCCGAGCTGATCAAGCAGCTCGGGCGGCTCCAGTATCGGACGAGCTTCGGCCACAACGTGCTCCAACACTCCATCGAGGTCGGGCACCTCGCCGGCCTCATCGCCGGTGAGCTCGGTCAGAGCCCCAAAGAAGCACGACGGGCCGGGCTGCTCCACGACATCGGCAAGGCCGTCGATCACGAGGTCGAAGGGCCTCACGCGCTCGTCGGTGCTCAGCTCTGCAAGAAGTACGGCGAGTCAAAGGGCATCGTGCACGCGGTCGCGGCCCACCACGAGGCCGAGGTCCCGAACTCCATCTTGGCCAACATCATCGCCGCGGCCAACGCGCTCTCGGCGGGTCGACCCGGCGCGCGTCGTGAACAGCTCGCCGCCTACGTCAAGCGGCTCGAAGACCTCGAGAAGATGGCCGCGGCCTTCCCCGGAGTCGAGCGTTGCCACGCGATTCAGTCGGGCCGGGAGATCCGCGTCATGGTCGAAAACGCCCGCATCTCCGACACGGACGCCGAGCTCCTCGCGCGCGACATCGCTCGAAAGATCGAAGAGGAGATGACGTACGCCGGCGAGATCCGCGTCACCGTGATTCGCGAGACTCGCGCCATTGAGTACGCCCGCTAATTGCACGGCCGGTCCCCCTGTGCCACCCTGCGCCGGCCAAATGAAGAGGAGTCCATGACGAGTTCTGAGATTTGCACGAACGTCTGCGCGACCTTCATCGAGGCCCTTGGTGTCGACGATGACGAGGTCGTCCCCGAGGCTCGCATCTTTGACGACCTCGGCGCCGAGTCGCTCGACCTGCTGGAGATTGTCTTCCTTCTGGAGAGGACGTTCGACATCAAGATCCCTCGCGGTGGGGTCAAGGAGGCCAGCCAGGCCGGCATTGATCCTGCTCAATACGAGGTCGATGGCAAGCTGACCGACCTCGCCCTGAGCAAACTTCGGGAGCTCATGCCCGAGGTGGACGCGAGCGAAATCAAGCCTGGGCTGACCGCCAACGAGATCCCGCGGCTCTTCCGCGTTCAGACGTTCATCAATATCGTCGTGCAGCTCCTCCGGGAGAAGGGTGTCACGGTCGACGCCTGATCGGGACGCCTCCCGGTTTGGGTTCGTCGTGCATCCCCTCTCGCCGATGCAACGACGCCTTTTGGGCGTCCGCAGCCTCGACGCCCCGCTCCTGCGCGGCCGGCCCACCCAAGGCCGCAGCGCGCGGACGATCGCCACCCTGAGGATGGGAGCGGTGTCGGGGAGCCTGGTCTCGATCGACACGCTCCCGGCTGACCTCGTCGATGACCAGTCGTCGGCGGTCAGAGACATCGCCGACGCGGTGCATCTGTGCCGCACGGCCGGGGCCTCTGTGGTGGGGCTCGGGGCGCTCGCCGCGCTGGTCGGGGCACACGGCCGCGCCGTCGCCGAGCTTTCGCCCTGCGCGGTCACGACGGGGAACGCGCTGACGACCTGGGCCGCTGTGAGCACGCTCTCGCGCCTCCGAAGCGTCGGCTATCCCCGAGGCCCAGTCGGTGTCTTCGGCCTGCCTGGCGTGGTCGCCACGGGCCTCGTCGAGGTGCTGCTCGGTCGTGGCGAGACGGTGGTCGTGATTCACCCGCAGCCCTCGCCCCCTCTGCAGCGCGCCGTGAGCCGCTGGGCCGCCCGAAACCCCGGCCGCGTCACGCTGGAGGCCTCCCCGAGCGCGTTCGCGGGCACAGGCTCGGTCCTGCTCGCGGCCTCGAGCACGGGGCGCCGCATCGCGCTCTCCACACTGCTCCCAGGCTCCGTCGTCATCGACGTCGCCGAGCCCGTGGACCTCGAATACGACGTGCCCCGCCGGGACGACGTGCTCGTCCTTGACGGCGAGCTCGTGACCCTGCCTCGACCCATGTCGGGCAGCGAGCCGTGGTGGTCGATTTACGGTTGGGTGACTGGCCAGACGGACGCGCTCTTCGCTTGCTTCGCCGAGCCGATGCTGCTCGCCGGGACCGCCCGGATCGACCTCGCGTTTACGGGTCGGGAGCTCTCGGCCGGACACGTCGAGACGATCGGCGCGTTGGCGATCGCCTCGGGGTACTCGGTCGATCGGCTCTACAGCCGCGGACGGCGCCTACGCGACGCCGTTATTGTCGCGTTCGTCGAGCGCGCCCGAGCACGAGCGAGAGGTACCGCGACTCCTCCGCCTCCATGAGTCGCCGCTCGACCTCGACCTCATGGTCATGGCCAAGGAGGTGCAGCGTCCCGTGCAGGAGGAGAAACCCGAGCTCATCGCTCAGCGTCCACGGCGGCGAGCTCGTGGCGCCGAGGGCCGGCCAGAGTCGTTCGAGGCAGCCGTCCGGCACCTGACGCATCGCTGTCGGTACGCTGATGACCACGTCCCCGAGCACCGTGGGAACACCGGGCACCACGCGAGCGGAGAGCTGCGAGAAGCTGAGTACGTCCGTCGGCTTATCCTTCTGCCGCCAGTCTCGGTTCAGGCCCTGGATCTCGTCATCGTCGGTCAAGAGGACGCAGAGTTCGTCTTCCTCGCGCCCGAGGGCACGCAGGAGCCGCTGCCCACGACGACGGACCGTATCACCGGAGCACAAGCCGCGGACCGAGGCCCGAACCATCGTTGAGATCATTGTGAACGCTCCCGTTCGATCGCCGCCTCGGCCTGCTCGTAAGCCGCAACGATGCGCTGGACGAGCGGGTGCCGCACCACGTCGACCCGCGACATTCGCACGATGGCCAACCCCTCGACGCCGGCAAGGACGCGGACCGCCTGGGTCAGCCCGCTCTCCCGATGGGCCGGGAGATCGACTTGACTCGGATCGCCGGTCACCACCGCCTTCGAGCTGAAGCCCAAGCGAGTGAGGAACATCTTCATCTGCTCACGCGTGGTGTTCTGGGCCTCGTCCAGGATCACAAACGCATGGTTGAGTGTGCGCCCGCGCATGAACGCGAGCGGCGCGACCTCGATGACCCCCGTCTCGATGAGCCGCGTCGCCCGATCGAGCTCCATCATGTCGAAGAGCGCGTCATTGAGCGGGCGCAAGTAGGGGTCGACCTTGTCGGCCAGGGTACCCGGCAAGAACCCCAGCTTCTCACCGGCCTCAACTGCGGGTCGGGCGAGGATGATCCGCTTGACCTCCCGGCGCTGAAGGGCGGCGACCGCAGCGGCCATCGCCAGATACGTCTTGCCCGTCCCGGCTGGGCCGATGCCGAAGACCAGGTCATGCTGGGCGATCGCGTCCAGGTAGAGACGCTGGTTCTCCGTTTTCGGCGAGACCGTACGATGCTCGTGGGTGGTCAGGACCGACTGCTTGTGCAGCCGATGCAGCTCGACGGTCGTGTCCTGCGAGAGGACCGCGATGGCCTGCTCGACGTCCTGGAGAAACAGCGGCGCCCCGGCGTGAGCGAGTTGAAGAAGCTGCGAGAGGATCCGCTCCGCGCCAGCGATCGTCTCGGGCGGCCCATGCACGACGATCGTCTCGCCCCGGGAGGTCAAGCGGACCCCGAGGCGGCGCTCCAGGAGCTTGCGGTTGACGTCTTGGGGACCGAGGACGCGGACCAC
>SHZC01000247.1 GCA_009692505.1 Myxococcales bacterium | reverse complement strand
AACCGGGAGCGCGGCCTACGGTCAGGCCCAAAGCGGCCTGAACGGCTTCGCCCAGGTCAATCGCTCCTCGGGGGGTCAGGGCCTCATCGGCGTGACCTTCGCCGGTTACCATTCTCGGTCGCTGAGCACTTGGCCCCGAACGGATCTGGCTTGCACGGGGGGCTTCGCCGGCTTCATCGCGGAGAGCACAGGGTCCGGCCATGTCGACTTTCATACGCTCGAGGACGGCAGCATCGGCTTCGCCTCAGTCACGGCCATCGCCATGACCGCCGCGCCTCCGAGCATCTATGAGGCCGTCCGCTTCAGGTGGCGGCTCAGCCAAGGCGTCAGCGCGTTTGCCGGCGGTGAGTCGGTGTTCAACTACAACCTCATCAACACCCACTCCATCTACTACTACGATGCGGTCAACGGCTACACCGAGGAGGCTGAGGCGAACAATGGGGTGCTCGTCCCCATGCCCCGAGGCAGCTACCGCTTGTCGGCCGATATCATCGCAAAGTCCGGGGGGCATAAGTCACACCTTTGCGACGATTTGACACTGCTCTCGAACACCTTCTCCTCAGCGATAAGCCTCTTGCCGACCGCGGCCTTTGAGGTGGGATACTTGGGGGCACTGTTTGTCCCGGAGGCCGACATGGCGCGCTGGGACGGCGACGTTATAGCCGGCATCCTGACGGGAGGCGATCAGGGAGATGGGCCTGGCGACTCGGATCCGCGCCTCATCTCCGCCGATAAATCGCAGCCCAGGATTGATGTGAATCAGTTGGGCAACGTCGCGCAGTAAGCCGCCGCCCCTACTCCGGCGAGAGATACCTCAGCACGAGCTCGGCGACCTCGGCCTCGAGCGCCTCGTCCTTCAAGAAGGTCGCGCCCTCGAGCACTGCGGCGTGAACGATGGCGTCGACCGAGTGCACCAGGACAAACGCCGCGAGCCGGTGGTTCCGGGGCCGCACGCGCCGGGCGTTCATGGACAGCCACGTCTCGACGACCGCCTGACAAAACGCCTGGAAGGCCTCAACGCGCTCGCGGCCCCCGACCGAGGGCAGCTGCTGAATCACCACGCGATGCAGCTCCGGCTCGACCTGGTGTGAGGCCACGATGGCGTGAATCATCACCCCCACCGCGCGCGGCAGCGGCGCCTCGCCCAGGTCACGCAGGAGGCCGGTGAACGTCTCGCGCATCTGCTCGACGTGAAGATCAACAAGCGCGGCGACGAGCGCGGCCTTGTTGGGGAAATACTGGTACAAAGTCCCGATGCTCACGCCCGCCACTTCTGCGATCCGATTGGTGCTCGCTTTTTCGTAGCCGGTGTCGACGAGAACGCGAGCGGTCGCCTGGAGGATCGCCGTGACAGTTTCTTGTGAACGCGCTTGTTTCGGCCTCTTTCGGGCCTGCGTCGAGAGCGGCTTCGGCCTCAAGGGTCGTCCTCAAAAAGCGAGTTGGAAAACATGAGTGAGTGCTCAGTTTATCGGGGCGCCGACGACGGCGCAACCACCGAAAGTGAGCCCCCTATGTCCGCGACCGCCCTCCTGCCCGCCCGCACCTACGAGCTCGCCCCGGCGCCCCCTCGCCTCATTGGAGACCCCGTGCTCGGGAACATCCGCGCAGTGATGCGGGACACGCTCGGCTTCCTCGTCAAGGCGCAGACCGAGCACGGCGACGTCGTGCGCTGTGACTTCGGACCGATGGTGGCCCACCTGGTCTCCAGCCCCTCGGGCGTGCGCCACGTCCTCCAGGACAATCATCGCGCCTACGACAAGCAGACCCGAGGCTATCTCAAGCTGCGGGGCCTGCTCGGACAGGGCCTGCTGACGAGCGAAGGCGACTTCTGGAAGCGGCAGCGGCGCATCGCTCAGCCGGCTTTCCATCGCGAGCACCTCGCGTCGTTCGCCGACCGTTTCGTGATCGAGGGCGAGGCCCAGCTTGAAACTTGGGCAAAGCCTGAGACCTGGGCCCAGACCGGCCCGGGCTCGACGGCCAAGAGAGACCTCTCCGCCGACATGATGGCGGTCACGATGAGGATCGTCGGACACACGCTGCTGTCGACTGATGTCTCGGATGATGCGGCTACCGTGGGCCACGCCCTGCACGTCGTGCTCGAGGAGATGAACAAGCGGATTCACCAGCCCTTCGGCTTCGTCGAGTGGCTCCCCGTACCGCGGACAATCCGCTACCTGCGGGCCAAGCGAGCCCTCGACCTCATCGTCATGCGGCTCATCAGCGAGCGTCGGCAGCGGCTTGAGCGGACCCCGAGCGAGGCCCCTGTTGACCTGCTCACCATGCTCATGTCCATGCGCGACGCGGACACGGGCGAGGGCATGACCGATCGACAGCTTCGCGATGAGGTTCTCACCCTCTTCCTCGCCGGCCATGAGACGACGGCGAACGCCTTGACGTGGACGTACTTCCACCTCGCCCAGAACCCGGCGGTGCTGACTCGGCTTCGAGCGGAGGTCGACAGCCTGCTCGGCGACCGCCGCCCGACCCTCCAGGACGTGCCCCGGCTGAGCTACGCCAAGGCGGTCTTGCAGGAGTCCATGCGGCTCCATCCCCCCGCCTGGCTCATTGGACGGCGCGCCCTCGAACCGGACGTGATCGACGGCTATCGAGTGCCCAAAGGCAGCCTCGTGCTCCTCTCGCCGTACGTCGTGCATCGGCATCCCGCGCACTGGCCCGCGAGCGAGACCTTCGATCCCTCGCGGTTCCTCGACGGCCGGGCCCCGGAGCCGAAGAGCTTCCAGTACTTCCCCTTCGGCGGCGGGCCGCGCGTCTGCATCGGCACGCAGTTCGCGATGATGGAGGCCACGCTGCTCCTCTCCCTCTTCGTACGCGGCGTCGACATATCGCTGGCCGTGGCACCGGAGGCGGTCAAGCTCGAGCCCCTCATCACGCTGCGACCGAAGGGCGGGCTGCCGGTCACGCTGAAAAGACGCGAGCACCCGGCGCGCTGACCGCGGCCTAGGGGCAGTCACCGCAGGAGCTCCGCGAGGCCGCTCGTCACCGCAGGAGCTCCGCGAGGCCGCTCGTCACCGCAGGAGCTCCGCGAGGCCGCTCGTCACCGCAGGAGCTCCGCGAGGCCGCTCGCTCGGGCGATCCGCCGATTGAGCGCGAGCCGTAAGAGCTCCTTCTCGCCCATCCATGTCAGCCGATTCGAGGCGCGCGTGACGCCCGTGTAGATGAGCTCGCGGGTCTGGATCGGTGACTCCCGCGCGGCAAGGACGAGCGCGACGTGTTTAAACTGCGAGCCCTGGGCCTTGTGCACGGTCATCACAAAGGCACCCTCGTGGGCGGGTAGGCGATCGAGACCGACGTGTTTGACCGACCCATCGCCGCTGGGGAACGCCACCGAGAGTTCGTTGCCCGTGGGGCCCGAGGGGTCGGGCAGGACCAGCCCGACGTCGCCGTTGCGGAGCCCGACATCGTAGGCGTTGACGGTCACGAGCACGGGCGCGCCAAGCCAGAATCCAGCTTGAAACCGGAGGCGACGCGGCTTTCTCCCAGAGGCGTCGGCCTCTTGAAGATAGGCCCTCACACCCTTCGCGACGGCCTCATTCAGGCTCTCCACGCCGAGGCCGCCCCGACGATGGACGGCGAGGACCCGGTAGCCCTCGAAGGCCGCGAGCAGAGCGGCCTGGACGGGTCTCTGTCTCAGCTCGTCATCGAAGTCTCCGTTTGCCTTCAGGTGCCCCTTGAGCATCGAGGCGTAGCCCTTGTCCTCAGCCGGGCTCTTAGGGGCGAGCACGCCGATCGAATCCAGGTAAGGCGCGGTCAAGGTCTTGAGCTGCGCTTCCGATGGGCCCTTTTCAGGCGCGCTCCCGAGCGAGCTGACCCGCGCTCCGGGGAACGGCTCATCCCTGGCGTGAGTCTCCCCCTGGAAGACCTTCACGGCGAGGTCGACGTCCCCGTCCGCGGCGTCCCCGTGCAAGCTGCTGGCGAGGAGCGCGATGTCCGGAGCCGTGGCGAACCTGTGGTTCATGGTAAAGCGGTGAACCACGGACCCGAGTCGCGGCTCGGGCCCGGCGCCGCGTCTCAGGGCGTCTCGCACGAGATCAGCCAGGACGCTGCCCGCCTCGACGCTCGCGAGCTGGTCGCGGTCGCCCAAGAGGATGAGCCGCGCGGTCGGCGGCACGGCCTCGAGCAGCCGTCGCATGAGCGAGAGGTCGACCATAGAGACCTCGTCAATCACGATCACGTCTGCCGCGATGAGCCGGGTCTTGTCATGAGCGCACGTGCCGTCCGGTCGCAGCCCGATGAGCTTGTGCACCGTTCGCGGCGAGAGGGCGCGCAGACGCTGATTCAGCCGCTCGGCACCAGCCAGACCCGCCCCCATCTTGACGAGCCCCTCATTGATCGCGGCCCCCATCCGGACCGCTGCTTTGCCCGTTGGCGCGGCGAGCTCGATGACGAGTGGCCGGCTCGGATCCTCGTGCCGCAGGAGCACGGCGAGCAGGCGGGTCAACGAGAACGTCTTGCCCGTTCCCGGCCCCCCGGTCACGATCGCCAGCGTATTCGTGGCCGCCCGCCGCACCGCGTCCCGCGCCTCTTTGTCTGAGTCTTCCGGGAGCATGCCCATGAGGTCGTCTTCCAGCGTGGCGGGGATCGCGCCGTCGACCAGCGGCGTCTTCAGCCGCTCGAGGAGCGCGTCCGCCACCCGCGTCTGCTCGACGAACATCCGGCGGGTGAGCAGCAACGTGCCGCCTTCGACCTCCTGGGCGACGAAGGGAAGCGAGGCGTCGTCTGCGGTCGCCCATCGACTGACCATCGTCGACGTGAGTGTGTGTAACAGCCAGTCGCGGCTCGACGCGGGGAACGGCAGCGGGGCGGCCTCCACCTCGACGGCGGCTCCCGCACCGCGAACGGGTCTCTTGGGCTCGGCCGCGAGTTGCTCCGGTAGGCGCTCCAGATCCACCCCGGCGTGTCCCTGACGCGGGGCGCGGAGGGCGAAGCAGAGGCCGAGCAAGCGCTCGATGTCCGACTCGCCGAAGCGCCGAGCGGCGAACGCGATGATGTTCACGTCGGTCTCATCGAGCACCCTCGCGTCCACGAACGGCTGGGCTCGGCCCTTCAGAGCCACCTGGACCTCGTCGCTGCTGCTGCCGCTCATTTGAACTCCCCGCGGCGGCTGCCGCTCATTTGGACTCCCCGCGGCGGCTGCCGCTCATTTGGACTCCCCGCGGCGGCTGCCGCTCATTTGGACTCCCCGCTGCTGCTGCCGCTCATTTGGACTCCCCGCTGCTGCTGCCGCTCATTTGGACTCCCCGCTGCTGCTGCCGCTCATTTGGACTCCCCGCTGCTGCTGCCGCTCATTTGCACTCCCCGCTGCTGCTGCCGCTCATAGGAGATCCCCTGCGTCCAATCCGAGCGCGCGCTCGAAGCCCTCGACCACCTCGACGGGCCAGCGGTCCGCGTAGACGCCCAGTGCCGCCCCGGTTTTGGGGTCGCGGGGGGTCAACGCCCCGAGCATGCCGCGCACGAAGAGGTACAACGAGCCGCCGAAGTGCTGGTCGTAGGCATAGTCTT
>SHZC01000246.1 GCA_009692505.1 Myxococcales bacterium | reverse complement strand
AAGCCGGCCATCGGCACCGCCGACATGCTCTCGACGCCGCCGGCCAAGGCGACGTTGAGATCACCGCAGGCGATCCGGGACGCCATGTCCGCGATGGTCTGGAGGCCAGACGCGCAGAAGCGGTTGACGGTGTAGGCCGGGACCTCCTTGGGCAGGCCCGCGAGCACGCCGACGATCCGCGCGATATTGAGCCCCTGCTGCCCCTCGGGCATGGCGCATCCGAGCGCGAGATCCTCCACGGAGGCGGGATCGACCGAAGCCCGCGACAAGGCGGCGACGATGGAGGCGGCGGCGAGATCCTCGGGGCGGGTCTGCCGAAAGCTGCCCTTCACGGCGCGGCCGAACGGCGTGCGCGCGCCTTCAACGATGAGTGCATCCAACATGGTTTAGTTCCTCAAGGGCTTGTTGGTCATGAGCATCGACGAGATGCGGTCTTGGGTCTTTTGTTCGCCACACAGCGAGAGGAAGGCCTCCTGCTCGAGCTCGTGGAAACGCGCCTCGGTGACGATCGTGCCCTGGGCCACGTCGCCGCCACACATGACGCGAGCGAGCAGTCGACCGATGTGCAGGTCGTACTCGGAGATCTGATGCGACTGCTGCATCCCCCACAGGGCGGCGTACAGGGTGGCATAGCCGGACTTGCCCGCGGCGCGGACCGAGCGCGGGTTGGGCGGGCGGAAGTCGGAGCGCGCGAGCCCCAAGGCCACCTGCTTTGCCGCCTCGATGTGCTCGTCGCGGTCCATGGTCACGCGGTCGCTCGCTTTCAAGAAGCCGAGCTTGCGGGCCTCCTCCGCGCTCGTGCTCACCTTCGCCATGCCCACGGACAGGAAGGCGTCTTTGGTGTAGGCGATCGGATCGGCGTCGGCGGGCATACCCTGCATCGTATTGTGAAGCAGCGCGAAGGTGCCGCCGCCCCCCGGAATGAGGCCGACGCCGACCTCGACGAGCCCCATGTAAAGCTCGGAGAACGCCTGGATCGCGTTGCAGCCCAAGGCCATCTCCGCTCCACCGCCGAGGGTCATGCCGAAGGGCGCGGCGACGACCGGAATCCGGCTGTGGCGGAGCCTGAGGCACGCCCCCTGGAAACGCTTGACCATCTCGGCGAGTTGGTCCCAGGCCTTCTGCTGGGCGGCCATGTAGACCATCAGCAGGTTGGCCCCGGCGCTGAACGCCACAGGCGCATGGTTGCCGAGCACGAGGCCGTCGAAGTCGGTCTCGGCCTTGTCGACGGCGAGCTCAAGCATCTTGACGACGTCCTCGTCGACGGCGTTGAGCTTGCTGCGGATCTCCACGCAGGCGACGCCATCGCCGAGGTCCCAGAGTCGCGCGCTCGGGTTCTTGGCGATGAGGGCCCGGTGTTCGACGGTGTTCGGCAGCCGTCGGAAGCGGGGCGAGAGCAGCTCGGGCATGGGCTTGATCCGATGCGCATCCCAGAACTTCCGCGCGCCGGCCTCGCCCTCGTAGAAGCTCGTGCGCCCCGAGGACAACATCTCGATGACCCACATGGGCACGCGGCGGCCCTCGGCCGACATGCGGTCCACGCTCTCCTTGACCCCGATGGCGTCCCAGGTCTCGAAGGGCCCGATGTCGTGACCGAAGCCCCACTTCATCGCGTTGTCGATCTGCACGATGTCGTCGGCGACCTCGAACAAGCGGTTCGCGGCATAGATCAGGGTGGCCGCCGTGCAGTCCCAGGCGAAGCGCGCGGCGGCGTCCTCGGCCCAGACGATGCGACGAACCCGCTCGCCTGGATCGTCAACTTCCTTGACGGCCCGCAGGGACTCGAATCGGGGCTTCTCCTGGGCGCGGTAGTCCAGGGTCGTGGGATCAAACGTGGTGATCGCGTCGCCGACCTTCTTGTAGCAGCCGCTCTTGGTCTTGGCCCCGAGCAGGCCACGCTCCACGAGGGTCCGGAGGAACGCCGGGGGCCGGATGAAGTCCCGCGCGGGATCACCGGGCACGGCCGCGTAGAGGTTGTCGGCGACCATGAGGAGCGTGTCGAGGCCGACCACGTCCGCGGTGCGGAACACGGCCGAAGCCGGGCGCCCCATCGGGGTCCCGAAGATCGCGTCGACGGCCTCGGGCGAGAGGCCGACCTCGAGCATCTTGTGCGCCGTATACATGAGCCCGAAGGTGCCAATGCGGTTGGCCACGAACGCCGGCGAGTCCTTCGCCTGGACAACGCCCTTGCCGAGCTGAAGCCGGGCGAAGGCGTTGAAGCGTTCCGTCAAGCCAGGAGCCGTGTCGGGGCCCGAGACAATCTCCAGCAGCTTGAGGTAGCGGACCGGGTTGAAGAAGTGCGTGATGATGAAGTGCTGCCGGAAGTCGTCGCTGCGCCCGGCGACGAGCGAGGACAGCGGGATGCCGCTCGTATTCGAGGAGATGAGCGTGCCCGGTCGCCGCAAGGTGTCGAGGCGCGCGAAGAGGGCCTGCTTGACCGCGAGGTCTTCTTTGACAACTTCGATGATCCAGTCGACCTCACCGACCTTGTGCAGGTCGTCGTCGAAGTTGCCGGTCGTCACAAGCGAGGCGTCGCCTGCGTCGTAGAAGAGCGCGGGCTTATTGGCCAAGGCCGCCTTGAGGCCAAGCTCGGCGAACGCGCTGCGACCCCCTTCGAAACCTGGCGGAGGCACGATGTCGAGCAGGAGCACTTCGATGCCCGCGCCCGCGAGATGGGCGGCGATCCCGCGCCCCATCACGCCCGCACCCAGAACCGCGGCGCGGCGGATGGTCAGCGGTCGAACTGAACTTGCCATGGTGACGACTCCTCGGTTTTTATCCAAACGTGACGCGCGTATCAGTGTGGTCGATCTATCGTGGACTTCGCAGGCGCGCCATGGGTTTCGCGTGGTGATTGCCCCGCTTGTCCGGTAGAGCTTAGATGTCCGCGTCGACTCGGCGAGAACGTCGGGCCTGGGGCGGAGCCAAGATGCGAAGATCCTCTATCAGCCGAACATCGACTCTCGGTCTGAGCCTCGCGGGACTCCTCGCGGCGTGCGGCTCGAGCCCCACACCATCGACGCTCGGCGCAGGCCCTTCAGTCCAGGTCGACACCCCTCCTTCGGACGCGGCCCCCCCGCCCGTGGGTCCAAGACCTGGCCAGTTCGCCGCGCCCGGGCGCTCGCACTTCGGCGGCCTTGATTTCGCCGCGCTCTCGCCGGACGAGGCCACCCTCGCCGCCTGCGGACTGCCGGTCGGTCACGCCGACGCCGTCTGCTTCGCTCGCGAGTTCGCCGCCCGGCTCGCCGTTGATGGCCGCAACCCCGACCCGGTCACGGTCGACGCGCTCGCCTTGCACTGCGGGCTCATCGCCGAGCCGGAGGTGGTCCTCTCGGCACAGGGTCAGGACGTTGACGCGAACGCCGCCCGTCTCTGCGACTTCGGCAAGGGCCTGGAGCCCTCGGTGAAGAGCGGCCCGCGCCTCTTCGGCTTCGGGACGTTCACGTCGGGGGCAGGGACAACTACGGTCGTCTATCTGCTCGGCCAGACGCCGCTCGTCGTCGATGCGACACCCCGCCGGTTCGGACCCGCCGAGCGACGCACGATCACCGGAGCCGGCCCCATCGGCGCGTCGGATCTGCACGCGATCGTCGCGAACGGGGAGGAGACGCGCGAGGTGCCGCTCACGCTCGGCAGCGACGGTCGATTCTCGGTGGAGGTGGGTCGACCCCCGCTGGCGGTGGGGCGTCCAGCCGGAGCCTCGAGCCCGCGTCTGGAGCTCGTCCGCTCCGAGGGTCGCTTCTGGCGTTCGCTCGCCCGCCTGAAATTCGAGGAGGACGCTGCCCCGAGCGACGAGGTCGGATCCTACCCGGCCCCGCCACCTGCCGTCGCTTGGGACAGCAGCGACGCCGTGGCGAAGGCCCGATACTTCGAGGGCCTGCTCGAGGCGGTTAATGCCTATCGCACCCGCCGAGGCCGGTCAGCGCTCCCGGGTGCTCGGCACCTCTCCTACCAACTCGACGCGCTCGTGGGTGCCCTCGCCGAGACCGGACAGGCCCCCCCGCCCGAGGCACTCAAAGACGAGCGGGGCCTCCGATACCCTCGCCTCCGATACGCCTTCGCCGCCGGGCACGACAGCCGCCACGCCGTCGACGCGTTCACGGCGACGCCCCTCGGGCAGCTCATGCTCGATGAGGCCGACTTGACGGAGGTCGCGTTTGGGTTGAGGCCGCTGCCCGAAGGCTTCGGCCTCGACGTGGGGATCGTGACGCTGCGCCGCTTCGTCGCCCCCACGAAAGACAGCGCGGCGGCCATCCACTCGAAGATCAACGAGGCGCGGGCGGCGATACACCTTCGACCCCTGGAGAGGACGGCGGCGCTCGACGTCATCGCTCAACGGCTCGCCGATGACCGGCTGGCCGGCAAGCTGTCGAGCGAGGCCATCTTCAACGCCGCCGGGCGTGGCCTCATGGCCGCCGAGGTGGCCGCGACCGCATACGGTGCCGGGGCCGACGTCCTCCCCTCGCTCGACGCCTTCGAGCCCGAGCGCGTCGACGCCCTCGTCGCCCCCAATCTGCGCGCCGTTGGGCTGGGGCTGAGTGCCGGTTTGCAGGCAGGCAGCGATGTGCCCGTCGTGGTGATCGTGCACCTCGCGGTGGACTAAGCGGACCTCAACGCCCTTGACAAAGCCCCGCTCTTTTCCGTAGCTTATGCCCCGCTCGGGCCGGTGTGCCCGACGAGGTCAGTCATGGAATCAGACGCGACGACAACCGGGGGCGAAGCGGCAAAGTGCCGCAGCGACCGCGACCGCGCCTGAGCCTGAAGTTGACCTGAAGGCCGCACGCGACCCGCGGCCACGAAGCCCCCGAAGACGTTCCACCATGTGCCCTCATGTGATCGTTTTCAAGGAAGGGGTGTCCCAATGCAGCGAGTTGAGTTTGTGGGGAAGACCCCCCAAGAAGCCAAGCGCCGCGCGCTCAATCACTGGTATTCGAATCACCGCGCCACGGGCCTGTCTCTCGCCCAGTTCTTCGGCCTCTGCCGCGTGACCCATGCCCGCGAGCAGGTCGTCATCACCTTCCATCCTCAGGTCGGCCCCGCCCAGCGCACCGCTGCCTGATCTCCGCGGCGGGCCTTGCGACCCCGACCACCCCTTGTTAGGTTCCGGCCCCCTCGCGCCTGAGAATCCCTGCCAAAGGTCACCTCGAAGATGTTTTTTTCGCGACTCGTCTCCGGGTTCCTGGGCCTCGCCAGCGTGGTCCTCGCGCCATCGGCCTACGCCATCACCGCCGTGGGCTTCGACCACGCGCTCCCGCTCGCGCCCCAGCTGCTTGAGCTCGGCGGCGGCGCGGCGGGTGGGGATGACTTGTTCTCGGTCTATGGCGTCGCGCGCTTCGGCCTCGTCGATGACCTCGACATCGGCGCGCGCGCTGGCGTCTTCGACGGCCTCGCGAGCGGCGCCACCCTCGGCGTCGAACTCGAGGCTTCGCCCCGCTTTCGCTTCCTGCGGACCGAAGACACGGGCGTCGTGGACGTCGCGGTCACCGGCGCGATCTCGTTCGCGAAGAGCAGCGCGGTCTTCGCGCTTGGCATGGACCCC
>SHZC01000038.1 GCA_009692505.1 Myxococcales bacterium | reverse complement strand
CGAGCAGGTCTCGCGCTCGGGCGTCGTGGTGCTCGGCGACATGCTCGAACTCGGATCCGGTGCCGTAGAGGCCCACCTCGAGCTCGGACGTGTGGTCGCCCTCATGCCCGACGTCCGGCTCGTCGCCGTGGGGCCGCTCTCCCTTCGTATCGCTGACGGAGCGGCCGCCGCCGGTATGTCGGCATCTCGAATCTCGGCAGTCTCAGACGCGCGCGCCGCTGTTCAGGTGATTCAAGAGCACGTTGAGCAGGGAAGCTGGATCCTCTTGAAGGGTTCTCGAGGCATGAGGCTCGAACAGGTCTACGAGCAACTATCCAACCGTTCAATTTCACATGAATGAGCCAGGAGACAACTAGAAGATGCTGCTTTGGCTAATTCAGGAGCTCAGAGAGTATTTCCCACCGCTGCGTGTCTTCAGATACGTCAGCTTCAGAATCATCGCGTCCATGTTGACCGCGATGACCATCAGCTTCTTGCTGCATCCCTCATTTATTCGCCGATTGCAGGCTCGTCAAATTGGGCAAGTCATCCGTGAAGACGGACCGTCGAGCCACTTCAGCAAAGCGGGCACGCCGACGATGGGCGGCTCGTTGGTTCTGTTTGCTTTGGTCATCCCGACAATCCTGTGGACAGATCTTTCGAACCGATACGTCTGGGCCGCGCTCACGGTGACAGTCGCCTATGGAATCATAGGATTTATCGATGATTATCGAAAACTCCAGCATCGAAACTCCAAGGGGCTCTCCGGCAAGACAAAGTTGCTGTTTCAGTTCGTGACGGCGTCCGTTGTGCTCCTCGCACTCTTCAGAGAAGAACCCAACTTCAGCCGGACTCTCTTTCTGCCCTTTATCAAAGCCGAGACGTTCTCGATTGAGCTGCCGCTGGGGCTCTTTCTGGCCTTTGCCGTGGTCGTTGTGGCCGGAACCTCCAACGCGGTCAACCTCACGGACGGGCTCGATGGGCTGGCTATCGGGCCGGTCATGGTGGCCGCGGCGACGTTCTTGATTCTCGCCTACGGCGCCGGAACGGTGCTCCAGATCCCCACGCCTCAAGGCGGCCTGTTCTCGTTCAATATCGCCGAGTACCTAAGGCTGCCTCACGTCTACGGCGTCAATGAACTGGCTGTCTTTTCCGCCGCGATCATCGGAGCCGGCGTCGGCTTCCTCTGGTTCAATACGTTCCCGGCCCAGGTGTTCATGGGGGACGTCGGATCGTTGTCACTGGGTGGCGCGATTGGAATGTTGGCTGTTCTTACAAAGAACGAACTCCTCTCGATGATCATCTGTGGCTTGTTTCTGGTCGAGGCGCTCTCAGTTATCGTTCAAACGACCTCATTCAAGCTCACAGGCAAGCGTGTCTTTCGAATGGCGCCCATTCATCACCATTTTGAGAAGCTCGGGTGGCAGGAGCCCAAGATTGTGGTCCGATTCTGGATTATCTCGGTCATGCTTTCCCTCATCGCGCTCGCCAGCCTGAAGATCAGGTGAGTTCATGATTTTCTTCAAAAAAACAAAGCCCAGTTCAGACACGCAGACGGTCGATCAACGGTACGATCGGACGCTTCTGGCGATTGTTTTGATCCTGTCAGGGATCGGCGTGGTCATGGTCTTCTCGGCGAGCGTCGTGTCCGCCCAAACACAGTTCGGAAATGGATACTACTACCTTCAGCGGCAGTTGCTCTTCCTAGCAATGGGCATCGTGGTGATGGTCGTGACCATGAACCTCCCCTACCAAGCACTCGAACGGCTCGCTAAGCCCATCTTGGGCGTCGCGTTACTGCTTTTGGTCCTTGTGTTGATTCCAGGGCTCTCCAGCACGGCAAAAGGGGCCAGTCGTTGGCTTAATCTCGGCGTTATCAGGCTCCAGCCGAGTGAGGTCGCCAAGTTTGCAATCGTCGTTTATTTGTCTGCTTATCTGAGTAAGCATCAGCACGAACTGCACAAATTCAAGATCGCGTGGGTTCCGAATCTGGCGATTGTCGGGGTGTTCGCCGCCTTGCTCATGTTTCAGCCGGACTTCGGGAGCACGGTCATCTGCGCCGGGATGACGATCCTGATGGTCTGGTCAGCAGGGGCCCGAACGTTCCACGTGACCGCCATGTTGGCTGTTGCGCTCGCCCTTATGGTCGCCGCCGTGTTTCAAAAGGAGTACCGGTGGAAGAGAATCACCGCTTTTATGTCTCCTGAGGCCGATCCACAGGGTGTTTCGTACCAGATCAACCAAGCACTCATCAGCTTCGGCAGTGGTGACTGGACAGGGCAGGGGTTGGGTGGCAGCACTCAGAAGCTTCTGTATCTTCCTGACGCACACACCGACTTTATATTCGCGATTATCGGTGAAGAAACAGGTCTGATAGGTGCAGCGCTCGTCATTATCCTCTTCGTGCTCTTCATCTGGCGAGGATTGCACATTGCCAGAAACGCAAGCATGGGGTTTGGAGCACTTCTTGCCTTTGGACTGACGGTAATGATCGGCGGTCAAGCCTGCGTTAACTTGGCTGTGGTCATGGCGATGCTGCCCACAAAAGGTCTGACCCTCCCGTTCATTAGCTATGGCGGAAGCTCGCTTTTGGTCCTCAGTTGTTGCGCTGGAGTCCTGCTCAATATTTCCCGCAGAATGCCACCGCCCGAGTGGCTGCACTCTCCGCGAAGATTTTTACATTCTGTCAAATAAACCTCTTGAAGTCGTTCGCAGGCGGGGTTAGTGAAGTACTTCGATGAGTTACAGACTTGCAATTGTTGGTGGGGGAACCGGGGGGCATCTTTTCCCAGGTATCGCCGTAGCTGAAGCCTGGATCAGGACAATTCAGGACTCTGATGTGGTGTTTGTGGGATCAGAACGCGGGATTGAGGCGAAAGTTCTCCCGTCGTTGGGCTATTCGCTCGTCTGTGTTCCCGCAGAGCGCCTGAAGAACGCGGGCTTCCGAGAGCGGGCCAAGAGCCTGCTGCGGATGCCCCGCTCCATGTTTCATGCTTGGCGTGTGCTGCGAGAGCTTCGACCGGACGTCGTTCTGGGCGTCGGCGGCTATGTCTCCGGCCCGGTCGTCCTCGCGGCGGCCCTCTCAGGCGTGCCCTGCGCGGTCGCCGAGCAGAACGCGCTGCCGGGGCTGACCAATCGGCTCCTCAGCCGGTTCGTCGCCCGCATCTACACCGCCTTCCCGGAGGCTGCGGACCGTCTGCCTGCGCGCAAGATTCGGCCGCTCGGCAACCCTGTGCGTGAGGCCATCTGCCGGGCCTCCGAGCTCGCACCGGCCGCAGGCGGCGGACGGCGGGTCCTGATCATGGGCGGAAGTCAAGGTGCTCGAGCCCTCAATGAGCGTCTCCCGCCGGTGCTCGTCGAGCTGACGCGCGTATTCCCAGGGCTCGCGGTTCGGCACCAGACGGGCCGGGGACAAGCGGAGGCCGTTCGCCTCGCCTACGGTCAAGACGGTCCGGGGGCGGTCGTCGTCGAGGAGTTCATTGACGACGTGGCCGCGGCGCTCGCCTGGGCCGATCTCGTCGTCTGCCGCTCAGGGGCGACCACGGTGGCCGAGCTGGCCTGCATGGGGCGCCCCGCCGTTTTCATTCCGTTCCCTCAAGCCGCCGACGATCACCAGACGGTCAACGCGCGAGCCCTCGTCGACGCCGGCGCGGCTCGGATGCTGCGCGAGGGTGATGCGACGCCCGAGCGACTGACCGAGGTTCTCTCCGAGCTGCTTGGCACCCCGGCGCTGCTCGCGGAGATGGGGCAGCGCGCCCGGGAGCGGGGTCGGCCACTGGCGGCCTCGGCCATCGCGTCCGATCTCGCGTCACTGATGGCCGGAGGCAAGTCGTGAAGCGTCTTGACTATTCTCTGCAGGGTCGGTTTCACGGCCGTCGCGTGGCGGTCGTCTTCGGCGGCATGTCCAGTGAGCGCGAGGTGAGCCTACGAACGGGCGCCGCCATGGCCCTTGGCCTTCGTTCCCGCGACTACACCGTCATCGAGATTGACGCCGGCCGCGACCTGCCTGCCCGCCTCATCGAGGCCCGCGCCGACGTGGTCCTCAACGCGCTGCACGGGACCTACGGCGAAGACGGACGCATCCAGGGCCTCCTGGATTGGATGGACATTCCCTATACGGGCGACGGCCTTCGCGCCTGCCTCCTGGCGATGGACAAGGCCTTGTCCAAGCAATTCTTCCGCCTGTCGGGGGTGCCGGTCGCCGAGGACGTTGTCTTGTATCGGGGCCGTGAAATTGCCGATCTCTCAGAGTTGAGCTTCGGCCTACCCTGCGTCGTCAAGCCGGTCTCGGAGGGCTCGAGCGTAGGCGTGACCATCGTTCGTGACGCCGCTGCTTACGGCCCCGCGGTGAAGCTGGCGTTTGAGGCCTGCGAGTCCGTGCTCGTCGAACAGTTCATCGAAGGGCCGGAGCTGTCGGTCGCGACCCTCGTCGACCAGACGCTCGGGAGCGTGGAGATCGAGCCGGTCCACGCCTTCTACGACTATGAGGCCAAGTACGGGAACTCCGGGACCCGTTACCATGTGCCGCCGAGGCTTCAGGGCGACGAGCTCGCCGCGGTCGAGCGGGCGGCCTTTCTCGCGCACCAGGCGCTCGGGTGTCGCGGCATCACCCGGACCGACGTGATCTTGGGTGTCGCAGGCCCGGTGGTCCTCGAGGTCAACACGCTGCCCGGAATGACCGCGACGAGCCTTGTCCCCAAGATCGCGGCGGGTGTGGGCATGCCGTTTGGCGATCTGCTCGAGTACATGCTCGACCGTGCGGCCTGTGGGCCTTCGACGGAGGGCGTGATTCATGGCGCGTAACCGTCTCCGTCCCGAGCATTTCAAGGTCGCGAAGCAGGCGCTCGATACCGCGTTGATGTGGTCCAAGCCGGCGCTGAAGACCTTGGCCGTGGGGTCCGTCATCGGCGCGGTCATCTTCGGGCTGATCGAGATGGCCAATCGCGCGCCCTACTTCTCGATCACGACCTTTGATGCGGAGGCCACCCCGCATGTCTCCAAAGACGAGCTCGCGGCCCTCATCGGGCTCGAGCCGGGGACCAACCTCTTCAAGTTCGACGTCTTTCAAGCCGAGACGGCCTTGGAGTCTCATCCATGGGTCGCAGATGCGCGGGTCACGAAGCAGCTGCCCGATAAGCTGACGGTGTCTCTGACCGAGCGACAGCCTGCCGGGGTTCTGGCCATGAACGCCCTCTATGTCGTGAGAGCCGATGGGCGGCCCTTCGTGCGCGTCATGCCGGCCAACGCGCTCGGGCTGCCGCTCGTTACGGGGCTGACCCGTGAGGACTTCGACGCCGATGAGGCCCGCGCGGCCATGCGAGTCACCGAGGCGCTCTCTCTTTGGAGGCTGTATGGGCGCACGTCGATGGCAGCCCTGCGACCGGCCACGAGCGTTCACATCGGCGAAGGCGGGCGCCTCGATCTGATGCTTGGCAAGACCCGCGTCGGCTTCGGTCTCGAGGGCCTGCGCGCCAAGCTCGAGCGTTTGGAGGGCATCCTGGACACCTTGACGGAGCGCCGCGCCGACGCCGCGTACATCCTCCTTGACGACGTAGGAAAGTGGGCAATCGTGAAAGAGACAAGTTTGGCTCAGCCGATGATGGGAGCGCTTTGATGACCGGTGAACAGATCGTCGCGAGTATTGACATTGGTACCGTGTCCGTTAAATGCGTCGTCGCGGTGTGCGCCAAGCAGGAAGAGGTCACTGTAATCGGGACCGGGACCGCGGCCATGAAGGGCATGCGGGGAGGCGTCGTGCACAATCGGGCCGAGGTCGTCAGCGCGATTCGACGAGCCAAGGAAGAGGCCGCGCTCATGGCCGGCTGCGATCTCGAGGAGGTCGTCGTGACCGTCTCGGGGCAGCTCTCCGAAGGCATGAACAGCGCGGGTTCATGGCGCGTGAAGACCGGCGAGGTTTCGCGTGACGACATCGTCCAGGTGCTCGACATCGCGTGCGCCCGCCGACTGCCCGACCACCGGGAGGTCGCGTTTTGCATCCCCGGGCAGTTTCTCGCCGACGAGCAGATCAGCGTCGGGCGGCCTCTGGGTGTTCGGGCCGTGCGTCTCGAGGTGCTCACTCATCTCATCGTCACTCAGCGAGGCACACAGGCTGAGTTGGAGGCCTGTTGCCGGGAAGCGGGCGTGCAGGTCAAGACCTTCATCCACAGCGGGGTCGCGACTGCCGAGGTCTACCTTCGCGAGTCCGACCGCGAGTCGGGCGCGATCATCATCGACATTGGCGGGAACACCACGGAGGTCGCCGTCTACTGCGGGGGCGCGCTCGTCTATACGTCCGTCATCCCGTTCGGGGGTGAGCATGTGACCGCCGATCTTCAAGAGTGCCTCTCCCTCCCCATGGTCGAAGCCGAGCGCCTCAAGCAGGTCGCCGGCTGCGCCTTGGCCTGGACGGTGGGAGAGCACGAGCGCGTGGAGGTGCCCGGGGGCATGGGCGGCAAGACCCGCACGCTCAAGCGGGACCACGTGGCTGGCATTATCGAGGCCCGCTACGAGGAGCTCCTGCACATTGTTCGCGCCTCGCTCGAGCGCGCCGGCATCACGCCCTCCGACTGCGCCGGCGTCGTGCTGACGGGCGGCGGATCGAACGTCGCGTGCCTCACGGACCTCGCCGATCGCGTCCTCGGGGTGAGCTCGGCGCGTGGCGAGCCGCGTGGCCTCAGTGGCTTGGCCGACGCGGTGCGGCACCCCAAATACGCGACCGCGACGGGGGCTGTGCTCTGCGCGTTCAGAGGTCGTGCTGACCACTTTGTTCGACCAAGGACCACGGCGCAGAGCCGGAGTACCTGGTCCCGCTTCGTCGAGTGGATTCGCTGAGCTGACTTTTCGTTTTTCGCGCTGATTGAGAGCCGTGGGGGAGGAATAGAAATGGATCATCTTTTCGAGTTTGGACGTGTCGATAAGGCCCGACTTCGGGTCATTGGGGTTGGCGGCGGCGGCGGAAACGCGGTCAACAACATGGCGAGGCAGGGCCTGATTGGCGTCGAGCTGATCGCCGCGAACACGGATGCCCAGGCGCTCGATCACTCCCTCGCCTCCACCCGGCTCGTCATCGGCAGCGGCGTCACCAAGGGCCTCGGTGCGGGCGCGGAGCCGCAAATGGGCTACGAGGCCGCCATGGAAGATCGGGACGCCATCGCGGCCGTCCTCCGCGGCGCAGACATGGTCTTCATCACGGCGGGCATGGGCGGCGGCACGGGCACGGGTGCTGCGCCGGTCATCGCCCAGATCGCTCGCGAGGAAGGGGCACTCACGGTCGGCGTGGTCACCAAGCCCTTCGCGTTCGAGGGCAAGACGCGTCGACGGCGCGCCGAGGCTGGGCTCGCCGCGCTCGCCCGCGAGGTCGACACGCTGATCGTAATCCCCAACCAGCAGCTCCTTGCGCATTGCACCGAAGACACGTCCTTCATCGACTCGCTGAAGATGGCCGACCAGGTCTTGTTCAACGCAGTGCAGGGCATCTCGGACGTGATCAAGAGACACGGGATGGTCAACGTCGACTTCGCCGACGTGCGCACCGTCATGTCGATCAGGGGTGTTGCCCTGATGGGCACTGGGGTCGGCTTCGGGCCGAGGCGGGCGCTCGACGCTGCCCAGATGGCCATCTCGAGCCCCTTGCTTGAGAACGTGAACATCGTGGGTGCGCGCGGCGTCCTCATCAATATCACCGGCGGGGTGAGTCTGAAGACCAATGAGGTCGATGCCGCGAACAGATTGATCGAGGAGGCCTCGCACCCGGAGGTGAACCTCATCTTCGGGGTCCTGATCGACGAGACGCTCGGGGATGAGATCCGGATCACGGTCATCGCCACGGGCCTTGGCGACGCCGTGCCCCAGTACTGCGACCCCGCTGAGGTTCGCGATACGGCGCCTCGGGCCGCCGCTGCCTCGACCGGTCTTGTGAACCGCACCCTGCTCGCCTCGCCCGCCGCCCCCTCGGCACCGCCGTTCACGGGCACGCTTGAGCCGGCTCCGGCGAGGGCTTTCGACCCGGCTCCGGCGAGGGCTTTCGACCCGGCTGCGGCGCGCGCTTTCGACCCGGCTGCGGCGCGCGCTTTCGACCCGGCTGCGGCGCGGGCCTTGGAGAGCGAGCGTCACTTGCCCTCCTACCGCAGCCAAAGTGGACCCTCGAGCATGGACGGCATGCCCCCGGCCAATTCGGGCATCCACTCGCCGCTGCTCAAGCGGGCGCGTGAGACCCAGGTGCCGAGCCTGCCGTCGTTGCCGATGTCCTCGATGGCCCCGGCGCTTCCGGTCGCGGGCCTGGCTGCTTTCCCCTCCGTGCCGACCCCGGTGCCTTCGCCGCTGAGTCCCCCACGCGCCGCACCGCGCGCAGTCCCCCCGTCCCTCCCGGACCTGAGCACGCCCGCGTTCATGCGTCGCGAGGGTCGGCAGGTCGGCGAGGCCAAGAAGGGCTCCGACTTCTGGGAAGACAACAGCATCGAGACCTTGGTCGTCGACGCCAAGGCCCCAAGGTTCACCAAGAACCGCGAAGACTGAGATCCCGCCCATCCTTCTGCCCTCGTTGAATTTTTCAGCTACGCTCCCCGTCTCTACCCCCGTGTCTGGCCCCGTGTCTGGCCCCGTGTCTGGCCCCGTGTCTGGCCCCGTGTCTGGCCTTCGTTCCCACCCTCATCCTGTAGCTGGAGTTCGCCACCATGAATCGCTCGTCTCTGCTCTTCGCAGCTGCGGTGCTCATTTCGCCGTCCGCCTACGCTGCGGGTAAGAAGCCCGTCCCGGCACCCTTGGATGTGGTCTTCACGAACGCCTGCACGATCCCCCTGGAGCTCACCC
Organism: Myxococcales bacterium; assembly: GCA_009692505.1. GTDB lineage: Bacteria > Myxococcota_A > Bradymonadia > UBA7976 > UBA1532 > SHZC01. The sequence goes on along the minus strand of SHZC01000038.1, from coordinate 21,912 downwards.
TTGGCGGCGTTGGCGCGAGCGTGCCGGTCGGCCAGACGGTCCTCGTCACGGTCGCGGGACGCAAAGGCGACGAGGCCCTCGCACTCGCGATGGCGGGCCCCGTTGTCACCGAGCTTGGGCGGTTCTCGTTCACCGGCGGCGGCAAGTGGAACGTACGCCTCGGCGAGTGTGCCGGTGGGCGAGCCGACGTCGTCGTGTCTCCCGAGCGGGACCTCACGGGGGACGCGCCGTTGGCCATGGCCCAGGTTCGTTTTCGAGCTCGGGTTCGCGGCTTCCTCGAATATCAGGTGTCGGGTGCCGGGGCGTTCAAGCCGCTGTCCGTGGCCATGACGAGCTTCTTCGAACAGAAGGGCGGCGAGCTGGCTCTGCAGCTCAGGAAGCGTCTCGCCGCGCAGGCGCCCGTGCTCGCCAACCTCAAGAAGTTGGTGATCCTCGCGCCTGGACGCAAACACGTCGTCGAGGTCGACTTCAGCGGCGCGGTGCCGTTCATCTCCGTCGAAGACGAGGGCCCGGTTCAGTAAGGGGTCTCCTCGGTCCTCAGGGACGCAGGGCGGCCGCCGTGCCCTGCTTCGAAGGGTCGGCGGCGCCGCGCAGTCGGCCATCGCGACCGACGACGAGGACCTGCACCGCGCTGAACCGGAGATCCGTCCTCGTGGTGTGGCCTCGATCGCGGAGCGCGTCAACGAGCGTCGGCGCGAACTCCGGCTCGAGCGTGAGCACCTCGGGCACCCATTGGTGGTGAATCCTCTGTGCCTCGACGGCGGCCCTCGGATCGAGTTCAAAGTCGAGCACGTCAATGAGCACCTGAAGCGTCGCGGTGATGATCGTCGGGCCACCCGAGGCGCCGATGACGACCTCGATCTTGCCATCCCGAACGACGAGGGTCGGGCTCATGCTCGACAGCGGACGCTTGAAAGGCGCGATGGCGTTCGCGGCCGTGCCGATCAAGCCGAAGGCGTTGGGAACACCTGGCTTGGCGACGAAGTCATCCATCTGGTTGTTCATGAGCAGGCCCGTCTGCCCCGCGACCCAGCCGCTGCCCCAGGTGGTATTCACGGTTGTGGTCAGGGAGATCGCGTCGCCGTCCGCGTCGATGACCGAGACATGGCTCGTCCCGCTGTCGAGCGGGAGCGTGAAGCCGGCCCCGTAGTCGGCGCGACTTCCGGTTGCGTAGGCCCTGAAGTGGCCACGAACTTTGTCGACGGTGGCATCAGAGACAAGTCGGGCGACGGGCACTTCGGTGAAGGCCGGATCACCCATGACGGCGGCGCGATCCGCGAAGGCATGTTTGAGGGCCTCTGCGAGCCGGTGGAGGTAGGCGACCGAGGAGAGGCCGTAGCTTGTGAGGGGCAGTGCCTCGAGGACGCGGAGGACCTGCAGGAGGACCGCGCCGCCGCTGCTTGGGGGGGGCATGCTGTGAACCGTCCGCCCGTGATAGCTGATGGAGACCGTGGGGCGCTCGATGACCTTGTAGCCCTCGAGATCGGCCCGGGTCACGAGCCCACCCTCGTTGCTCATGGCGGCGGCGATCCGGTCGGCGAGTGCACCTCTGTAAAATGAGTCGGCACCGGTCCGGGCGATCTCTTGGAGCGTACCCGCGAGGGCCCGGCGCTTGATGACCGTCCCGCTCGGATGCGGCGTGCCGGTCGCGGTCAGGAAGTCGACGGCGAGGGCCGGGTTGAGCTTGAGGTCGGCGAGGTGACGCTCGAGGCGGGTGGCCAGCAGCGGCGGGCAGACGAAGCCGTCGCGTGCGAGCCTCAGCGCGGGCGCCACGACTTGTGCCCAAGGCAGCTTGCCGTGGCGATGATGCAGAAAGAAGAGGCCGGCGAGCTCACCCGGCACCCCAACTGCGCGGGGCCCTCGCGTGCTCGCGCCGGCGATGACGAGCCCGGCCGAATCCTGGAACATCGTCGCCGAGGCTGCGGCCGGGGCGACCTCCCGAAAGTCGAGGGCATAGGCGCGCGAGTCCGTCTGGCGAAAGACGAGCGCGAAGCCCCCGCCTCCCAGTCCGCTGGCGAAGTTCTGGACGACGCCCAAGACAAGGGCGGTCGCCACGGCGGCATCGGCCGCATCGCCTCCCGCTCGGAGGATCTCGATACCGGCCTCGGTGGCCAGCGCGCTGTCCGAGACGACCATGCCACCGGTGCCGCTCGTGGCGGGCGATGATGCAGCCTCAGCGGTCGCGGGCAGGGCCAGGCCGAGCCAGAGATTGAAGCAGAGGCGGAGCCGGAGTCTGAAGTCGGCAGCGGCCCGCAGTGGGCCTGAGCGAAGGATGGACATGGGCCCGAGGCATAGACGGGTCGGTCCCGCTCGGCAAGGGCTTTAGGGGCGCATTATGGCCACGCCGCTCGACGGACCGGTCCGAAAGTCGGGACCAAGGGCGATCAGGTGATACGTCGACAGACCCGGCGGGGCTGAGGCGTCGGTATAGGTGAAGGCTCCGGACTCAATCTGCGCGACCGTCAGACCGTTACGCACGAGGAGCAAGTGGGTCGCCGGTGCGGACGGGGGCAGGAACGTCAGCTCGACCGTCTCTCCATGCCCGAGATAGACCAACGGCGCCTCAGGCGGCGGCGGGGGGGGGGACCACTCAGGAAGCGGTTGGGTCAAAGGCGCTCCGAACCGCCCACCGCTCTCGGCGATCACGGTCACGGAGCGGAACGAGCCCGGGGCGAACTCCAGCCCGGTGGCGAGCGAGGTGGGGGTGAGCGGCCCTCGGGCGATCGCGTCTGAGCCAGGCATCCCGCTCGTAAGCGGGGTGGGGGCGCACGGCCACTGCCCGTCGTACACCCAGACGGTCGCAGGGGTCGGCAGGGGCTCGCCGCGCTCGTCCTGCGTGATCGCGTCTCCGCTCAGCGACCAGCCGAGGGGCACACGGCGGAGCGTCAGACCGGCCGGCTGGGCTGGGACCGCCGCGTGTTCGGCCCTCGGGCGACCGGCCACCCCGCAAGAGATGAGCAGCCCGCTCAGGGCGAGGCGGCCGAGAGTAGTCAAGCGCCTTGACGTGTATCCGCGAAGCCCAAACGCGCGCGGGCCTCCGTCAGCGCCGCCCAGACCCGCGCCGGCGCGGTCCCGCCCTCGCTCGTGCGGGCCTTCACGCTGGCCTCGACCGTCACGGCCAAAAGGACGTCGGCTTCAAAGTCCGTCGAGAACCGACGGAAGTCCTCGAGCGTCAGTGACGGCAAGGTGCGCCGCTCGGCGATGCAGGCGCCGACCAGTCGTCCGGTGATGTGGTGCGCCTCGCGGAAGGGCACACCCCGGCGGGCGAGGTAGTCGGCCACGTCCGTCGCGGTGACGAAGCCGTCGTCGCAGGCGGCCCTCATGCGCGTCCGGTCGATCCGGCAGGCGGGCAGCAGCCGCGCGGTGACCACGAGGCAGTCGAAGAGGGTATCGACCGCGTCGAAGAGGGCCTCTTTGTCTTCCTGGAGGTCCTTATTGTAGGCGAGCGGCAGGCCCTTCAGCGTGGTCAGCAGCGAGACGAGGTCCCCGATCACGCGCCCGGTCTTGCCGCGCAGCAGCTCGGGGATGTCCGGGTTTTTCTTCTGCGGCATGATGCTCGAGCCCGTCGCGAACGCGTCCCCGAGCTGGATGAACCCGAACTCCTGAGACGACCACAAGACGAGCTCCTCGCCGAGCCGGGAGAGGTGGATCATCGAGAGGGCGGCGGCGGCGCAGAGCTCGACGGCGAAGTCCCGATCAGCCACGCCGTCCAAGCTGTTCCGCATGGGACGATCAAAGCCAAGCGCGAGCGCGGTGGCGTGTCGGTCGATGGGGAAGGGGGTGCCGGCGAGGGCGGCCGAGCCCAGGGGACACTCCGCCGTGCGGGCGCGGGCATCCCGGAGCCGACCCCGGTCCCGATCAAACATCTCGACGTAGGCCAGCAGATGGTGCGCCAAGAGGATCGGCTGGGCCCGCTGCAGGTGGGTATAGCCCGGCAGGATCGCCTCGCCGTCACGCTCGGCCAGGAGGATCAGGGCGCGTTGCACGTCGCCGACCGCCGCATCGAGCCGGTCGATGTTTCGCAGCGACCAGAGCCGCAGATCCGTGGCGACCTGGTCGTTCCTGCTGCGGGCCGTGTGAAGCCGCCCACCGGCCGGACCGATCGCCGCCGTCAGCTGGTGCTCGATGTTCATGTGAACGTCCTCGAGCTCCACCTTCCACTCGAAGCGGTCGGCCTCGATGGCGGCGCGAATCTCCGCGAGTCCGGCCTCGATGGCCAGGAGATCGTCGGCGGGGAGGATGCCCTGCGCCGAGAGCATCCGGGCGTGGGCCAGGGAGCCATCGATGTCCTCGAGGGCGAGGCGGCGATCGAAGTGCACCGAGGCGTTGAGCCGCTGCACCAATGCGTCCGTCGGCTCGGAGAAGCGCCCGCCCCACATCGTGGGACCGGTGCTCAGAACTGCATCCCGACGGACATCTGGAGGGTCTGCGCGACGCCCGGCTCGCGGACGACCTGAAGCGGCTCGGTGGGTGAGTCCTTGTTCTTCAGGTTGAACGCGCCGAAGGGCAGGAGGAGGCCGTAGTCGATGCCCCAACGGAAGCGATCGAACTCGTGGACGTAGAGGCCCAGATCGAACTCAAGTCCGAGCGGGCTCTCGTCGCCGGGTGTGGCCTTCTCCTCGAGGGCGAAGGCGTACATCGCCGACAGCTTGAAGCCCCAGGCCTCGGCCTCGTCGGCGATGAGGTCGTACTGGATATAGGGCTTGAAGTACGCGGCGTTTGTGACCGCGCCGATGAGCTGACGGAACAGGATGAGATCGACGACGTAGTCGCGGTCGAACTTGAAGTTCGTGATCTCCTGGTCGGTGTTGTCCGAGGGATCGATGGGCTTGCGGTCGAGGACCCCGAAGCCGTCCGTCTTGTCCCCGGAGGCCACGCCGTGGTGGAAGCCCCACTGGAGCTTTTCCATGCGGTGGTCGAGCTCCAGAGCATAACCCCACTGGCGAATGTCTCGCTTGCGGGGGTGGTAGATCTGGTCGGCGGGGCAGTCGTCGATGTTGTCGATCGAGGTGTCGAGGCAGTCGTCGATGGGGCGACCGAAGCGCTGGGGCAGCTCCTCGATGGCGCCGTAGATATAAGCGAACTCGAGCTGGCCCTTGAAGAAGTGGCCGCGCTTGGGGCGGTACTCGAACTTCATCCACGCATCCGGGATGAACGCGAAGGCCTTGATGTCGCGCAGCTTGATGGACTCGGCGTCGGGGGAGGGATCGGTCACGGGGGTGCCGGCGGCCTGGACCTCGGCGACGAACTCCTGTGAGCGGATGACGTTGTAGACGCCCCAGTCGAAGGTGGGCTTGCGGAGCTCGTTGAGCGTCCGATCTCGCTCGGCCTTCTCCTTCTTGGTGACCGGTCGCTGAAACAGCGCGATGACGTACTCGTTGACGTCGTCCCGGTTCTCGAGGTCGTAGGGCTGGCCGGATGGCTGATTGTTGAGGTCGTGAATGCCTGGCAGGCCGATGGGACCCTCGTTGACGAAGTCCCAGCCCAAGGCCATGTAGGTCCCGAAGAGCTGGGTCACGCCCATGATGCGGTCAACGGCGTCGCCGAAGTTGCAGTCGAGGCAGTTGCCGCCATTCGCCAGGATGCCCATGCCCCACTCCGACGGCACGCGCCCGAAGAGCACCTGCCCGACCGGGGTCTTCCACTCACCCCACGCACTCCTGATGCGCACGGAGTCTTGGTAGCTGTTGACCCCGGACGCAGGCGGGACCTGACCGCCCGAGAAGGTGGGCAGCGCCACGTCCGGTCGGTCCATCTGCTGGCCCCAGATGCCGCCATCGGGCGTGCTCCCGAGGACGAGGTTGTCGAGCGCGTCGACCGTGGCCTTGATCCGCAGCGTCTCGCTGATGTGGATCGTCGGCTGCCAGCGCAGGCGCATATTCGCGCTGGCGAGCGTATCAGCCCCCCGCTTATAGCTGTGCGGGCTGTCGGGGTTCTCCTCGAGCGAGTGGCCCGAGCCGCCTTGATCGGTCTCGGTCAGCGGCGGCGCGAAGGGCGAGGTGTAGATTCGCCCACGCTCGACGTCGAAGGTGTCGAGATCGAAGTTGTGAAAGAGGTTGAGGCGCACGCGGTAGTAGCCATGGTGCTCGAGCCAAGGGAACGTGACCGTGGCGGCCGCGCTTTGAGGCAAGTCCCAGCCGGGCTGCATGGCGGGCGCGGCGGCGGCGGGCCACTCGGGCATCGCGGCCGGGGCGTCTGTGGCTGGCGATGGGGCCGGCGCGGGGGGCGTCGCCTCGGAGCTTGGCGCGGGGGGCGTCGCCTCGGAGCTCGGCGCAGGGGGCGCCGCCTCGGAGCTCGGCGCAGGGGGCGCCGCCTCGGAGCTCGGCGCAGGGGGCGCCGCCTCGGAGGCCGGCACAGGTGCGCTCGGCTCCGTCTGCGAGGGGCGGGCGACCTCGATGGGCGTCTGGGCCTCGACGGCGGGGGGGGCGAAGGCGATGAGGCCTGCTGCCAGGGTGGCGACCGCGTTTTTCACGCAGATCCTCCGGTATCTCTCTAAGGTTTGGAGCGACTGGACAAACGCCAACGGCGAACCCGGCGGCTGCAGCGGGCAGGCGGATTAGCACGCGGTCGCAGGGCGGTCAATCAACGTCCTGTCCACGAGCGTTGCGAGACTCAAACGAGTGGCGCGAGTCTCAGAAGATCCCTTTCAGCGCGGCCTTGGCCTTGTCCTCGGCCTTCTTCTTGGCGGCCTTCTCGGCCTTCTCCTTCTCGGCCTTGGCCCTGGCCTTGGCCTCGTCCGCCGCCTGCTGGGCCTTCTTCTTGGCGTCGCCCGCGACCTTTTCGGCCTTCTTCTTGGCCTCGTCGACTTTGCCACGCACGAGCGCCTCGGCCTCCGCGGCTTTGGCGCGAGCGAGCTCTTCGGCCTTCTTGGCTTCGTCAAGCAGCTTGCCGACCCCGAGCTGCTTCGCGGCCTCCATGAGGAGGTACTCGGCGAGCTCGTTGGCCTCAATCCCGCCAATCTCCGGGTCGTCCACGGTCCCGCCGATCGTCAGCCCGACGGGCATGGCCTTCGGGGGCTTGAGCTTATTGCCACTCGCGGCGGCGATGACGGACGGTGCCAAGCTCAGCTCGCCTTTAAGGTGAAGCGCCTTGTCGAGGCCGATGTAGCCATCGAGGGTGAGCGGCCCCTCGGGCGTCTGCACCTTCATGGGCTCCCGCAGCGTGGCCTTGCCGTCTTTGATGTCGAACTGCCCGGCGAGGTTTTGGATAGCCATGCCCCCCGGGCCACCCTGGCTGCGCTTGATCAGCGGCACCTTCGCGGCGAGGGGGTCCAGGACCGACTTCTGGAGGTCGGCCTTGTGGAAACGCCCGTTCTTGATGTCCGCGCCCATGAGGCCCGAGAGGTTCGTTCGGACGTCCTCCCAGACCTTGCCTTCGCCACTCACGCCGAGGTCACCGCTGAATCGGCCGCTCAGGGTGCCGGGCATCTCGGCCTGCTCGGTCAAGAGCGGCATGAGGTCGACGTTCTTCATCGAGGCCTTGAGCTCGAACTTGGGCTTCGCGCCCGCGAGGTTGACCCGCGTCTGGGCGGCGGAGAACTGCCCGCCATAGGCGTTGAAGTCCAGATTCTCGAACCGAACGTCGCCGTTCTGCATGACCAGGCGGGCCACGAACTTCTGGAAAGGGAAGCCACCCGCCAGGCCGGTCGCGATCCGAATCGAGCCGTCAACGTCAAGCTTCTTTACGATCTCGGGGACCTCCCCGCTCCCGCCCTCCTCGGCCGGCGCCTCCTCCGGTCCGGGGGGGAACATGGCGTCGAGGTCGAGCTTGGGGGAGTCGAAGTCGAAGCGGATCTTCGGGGCCTCGAGGTTCTCGATCTCACATTTGCCGGCAACAGAGCTCGCGCCGAGGGCGAAGTAGAAGTCGTTCATCTCGGCCTTGATCGTGGAGAGCTGGCCGGGGTCACCGCTGAACGCGAGCGACATCCCGAGCGTGGATGCGGCGATGGGTGAGCCGGCGAGGGCGGGGACCATCTTGGCCACGTCGGCCATGGAGAACCGGTTGAGGTTGACCTTGGCGTCGAGTGACTTCGTCGCGAGGTTCGCGCTGCCACTTCCGTCCATTGTCAGAGGTCCGAACGCGACCTTCAGCTCCCCGAGGTTCACGACGTCACCGGCCTTGGCCACGTTCATGTGGACGTCGAAGGGAGCGCCGGCCGGCTTCACGAGCGCGTCGGTCACGACGTTGAGGCCCGACAGGGCGAGGTCGACGAGCACGGCGATGTCCGCCTTGGGGTTGCCCTTGGCGCTGATCTCGATCTTGCCCGAGCCCTGGACGGTGGTGCCGGGCACGGCGAGGTTCGTCTCGTAGAGGCCGAGCAGCACCCTGGCATCGACGCTGTCCTGGCCACCCTTCACGACGAGATCGAGCTCGGCTTGGCCGGAGACCTTCACATCGGCGGCTATGGACTTCTGCACGCTCGGCAGCAGCCGCACGGGCCCGTTGATGTCGAACTTGCCCGTGCCGCCCTTGAGATCGACGGTGGGTGAGGCGAAGTTTTTGACCGTGCCCGCGAGCGTGAAGTGCAGGTCGCCGAGGTTGAAGGCGAAGGCTTTTAAGTCGAGGTCCGTCTTGCTGACGTCGGCGGAGACCGAGGTGTTCAGCGCGACGCCCGCGGGCTTCACGAACGCGCCCGGCAGGAGGATCGTCGTTTGATCGAAGTTCAACATCGCGGCGATCGTCTGAGCGGTCGCGTCCCCGGTCGCCTTGACGTCGACGACGAACGGGCCACGGATCTCCGCGCCCTTCGGCAGGGCTGCGGCCGCGTCTGGGGCCATCTCGAGCAGCCGGCCGACGTCGAAGTTCTCGGTCTTGATCTCCAGGCCGGTGAACTTCGGCTCGCCTTTATCAAAGCCCTCCAGCTTGCCCGCGGCGGTCAGCTTCATGTCATCGAGCGAGAGCGCGAAGCCGGTCAGATCGATTACGCCGCCGGTGGGATCAAAGATGAGGTTCGGGGTGGTGCGGAGATCAAACGGCACGCCCTTCGACTTGGTGCCGGTGACGAGCTTGCTGAGCTCGACGGTGCCCTTGACGACGATTCGGCCCTTCGTTGCGAGGGGGTCGTCGACCTCGAGCTGCGCACTGAACGTCGTGGCGTCGAGCGTGACCGGGAGGTCCTTGGGCAAGTATGGGACGAGGCCGCCGAGCGCGATCTTGTCCGCCTTGATCTTCACGTAAGGGATCTGGGGCGGCGGGGCCTTCTCATCGCCGATCGCCAGGGGGCCGACCCGCGTCTTGAAGTCGAAGTTCACTTGGTCCGAGAAGATGCCCGCCTCGACGTGTACGTCGAAGGGGCTCTTGAGCACGACGTCGTTGAGCTCGACGAGCAGGTGATTGATGGACGTCTCGGCCGGCGCGCCGCCCGTCGCCTTATCCAGGAGGCGGAAGCGGCCCTCCTCGATCGCCACACGCTGAAGCTGGAGGTTCTCGATGAACTTCTTCGCTTCCGGATCGAGGGGCTTCGGCTTCTCCTCCGGGGGCGGGCCGCTCTGCAGTCGCTGGGCCACGTCGTCGAAGCTCAAGGACCCATCGGCCTCACGCACGACGTTGACGGTCAAGCCGTGGACGACGAGGGTCGAGAGTCGGACATCCGTGCCGAGCGAGGTCAAGGCGCGGGCGAGGTCGACCTTGAGGACGATCGAGCCGATGGCCAGGAGCGGGTCGTCCTTCTCGGTGCGGCCCTTGATGGCGATGTCGGAGATCTCGGCCCCGAGGGTCGGCAGAAACGTCGTCTTCACCACGCCGACGGCCACCTTGCGGCCGAGCAGCTTCTCGACCTCCGGCAGGTACTTGTCCTTCTGCTCGTTGATGAGGCCGTTGAAGTCGAAGAAAAAGAGAAACGCGCCGATGCCGACGATGAACAGCCCGAAGAGGGCCGCGAGTATCTTCAGAAGCTTCTTCATCTGTTCGAGCCCCGTGTTCTGGCGTCTCTGGGCGACGCGCGGCGCATCCTAGGAGGACTGCAGGGGTCGCGCAACGGGGTGTTTGACCTCGCGGGGTCGACCTCCATAGAATCCCTCGTCTCATGAACCTGTCGTCGCAACGACTCACCGATCGAGTCTGGCCACGCGGCGACCTCGCTGGCGCCCTGGCCGTGCTTCTGCCGCTCCTCACGGTTGGGCCCGTGGAGTTCGCCTTCGCGACGCCTTGCGCCGCCGCCAAACCCAAGAAGGCCACGTCTGTGGACGTTCAGTCGACGACCGAGGGCGCGCTCGTCTTTGTGGACGGTCGGCAAGTGGGCTTGGTCCCGCTGGCGCACGCCATCCCCCTCAAGCCGGGGCAACACACCATCAAGGTCAGCAAGCCCGGCTTCGCGGACTACCTCGATCAGTTCACACTGAGGGCCGGTCAGAGCAAGACGATCAACGTCGATCTCTCGGCGCGTGCGGCGATCCTCCGAATCGACGGGAGCCCGTTGGGCGCGATCGTCGCCATCGGCCAGAAACAGATTGGCGAGATCCCATACGAGGGAGAGGTCCTCGCGGGCGCGCAGGTGCTCGAGGTGCGGGCGAAAGGTTATACCTCTCACAAGCAGCCGGTCGAGCTTGTGCTCGGTGAGCTGTCGGCCATCGAGGTGAGGCTCGTGCTCCTGCCCGAGGGCTCTATCACGGCGGCGGACGCCACGTGGTACGGGCAGTGGTGGGTCTGGGCCGGGGCCGCCGCTGTCGTCGCTGGTGGGGTGACTGCGGCCATCCTGCTCTCCCAGCCCGAGCCCGAGCCGCCGCCGAAGAACCCGCTGGAGATTGATCTCGTTCGTTAGTGGATGTGCACGGTGCAGTCGCCGCCGAAAGCTCGGCGAAGCGCGTCCTGGACATCGTCGCCCGGCGAGAGCTTCACATCGGGGATGGTCATCACGACCTCACAACGATCGTCGGTGAGCATCTTCAAGAACGCATGGCATTGTCCGGCGTAGCGGAGGTCCGAGAGCACCTGGCGGAGTGCGAGGAGCCGCTCGCTGGTGACCTTGGTGGCGTCGACGGAGATCTCGATGGACGTGGCGCGATCGCTGCGCACATCGGCGAGGAGCACGACGGACGGGGTCGTTAACTCAGGCTCGCCCCGCCGACTGCGACCGGCGCCCACCCTTAGGCTGACCTCGGTCCGCTCCTCGACCCGCTCGACCCGGAGCTGGCCCGTGATGAGGAGGGGCTCGTCGCTGCTGAGCAGGGCCTCGTACAAGGTGAACTCGTCGCCTATGGCCACCATCTCGAGGCTGCCGGTGTGGTCCTCGAAGGTCATGATGCCCATGCGTCCGTCGCCGTTCTTGAAGGGCCGGATCTTCAAGGAGGTCACGATGCCCGCGATGGTGACCCGCGCGTGGTTCTCCCGGTCGCGCAGCTCCTCCAAAGTCGCCGTCGCGTACCGCTCGATCTGGTCAATGTACCGATCAAGCGGGTGCCCGCTGACATAGAAGCCGAGGCACTCCTTCTCGAACGCGAGGAGCTGCCGATGGCTCCACTCCTCGACCTTCTGGAGCTCCGGCGACATGCCTGCGGGTGGCCCGCCCGAGGTCGGGGCACCCATGAGCATACCGAAGAGGCTCTCCTGGCCGACCTCGCGATCTCGCTGCGCCTGCTGCGCCCGCTCGACGGCGAGGTCGAGTGCCGCGATGAGGCGGGCGCGCGGCTCGCCCGAGAAGTCCAACGCGCCGGCTTTGACGAGGGCCTCGAGCACCTTCTTGTTCACCCGCTTCATGTCGACGCGCTCACACAAGCCGAAGAGATCGGCGAACGCGCCGCCCTTTTTTCTCGCCTCGACGATGGCCTCGACAGCCATGGTCCCGACGCCCTTCACCCCGGCCATGCCGAAGAGGATCTTGCCGCCCACGGAGTCGAACTCGGCGACCGAGGCGTTGATCGATGGGGCGAGCACGTCGATGCCCATCTTCTTCGCCGTGCGGATGCCCTTCGAGACCTTGTCGCTGGTGTCCTTGTCGTTCGACAGCACGGCGGCCATGAACTCGACGGGGTGGAGAGCCTTGAGGTAGGCGGTGTGGTAGGTGATGAGCGCGTACGCGGCCGAGTGCGACTTGTTGAAGCCGTACTCCGCGAACTTCTCCATGAGGTCGAAGATGTCTCCGGCCTGAGCCGCGGGCACATGGTTGCGAGCGGCCCCGGTCAGGAACTCGGTGCGCTGCTTGGCCATCTCGTCGGCCTTCTTCTTACCCATGGCCCGGCGGAGCAGATCGGCGCCCCCGAGCGTGAAGCCCGCGAGGACCTGGGCGATCTGCATGACCTGCTCTTGGTAGACGATGACGCCGTAGGTCTCCTGCAGAATCCCGCGCAGGAGCTCGTGTGGGTAGGCGATCTTCTGGCGGCCATGCTTACGGTCGATGAAGTCGTCGAGCATGCCCGAGTTCAGCGGGCCCGGCCGGTAGAGCGCCACGGCGGCGATGATGTCCTCGAACTTGTCGGGCCGCAGCTTGCGGAGCAGCTCCTGGAAGCCGCTCGACTCGAGCTGGAAGATCCCTTCGGTGTCCCCTCGCGAGATGATCTCGTAGACCGCCGGCGCGTCGAGGCCCACGCGCTCGAGATCGAGGAGGGCTTTGCCGTCCCGCTCGCGGTTGATCATGCGGACGGCGTCCTGAATGACCGTCAAGGTCTTCAGACCGAGGAAGTCGAACTTCACCAGCCCGGCGAGCTCGACCTCGTCTTTGGCGAACTGTGTGACGAGGTCGTCGTTGACGCCCTTGAAGACCGGACAGTACTCCCAGAGGGGCTTGTCGCCGATCACTACGCCCGCCGCGTGCATCCCGACGTTGCGATGCAAGCCCTCGAGGCTCTTGGCGATGTCGAGCAGCTCGCGGATCTTCGGCTCGGTCTCATAAATCTGCTTCAGGCGCGGTTCCTGGTCGATAGCCTCCTGCAGCGTGATGTTCACGACCTCGGGCACCATCTTGGTGAGGCGATCGGTCTCGCCATAGGACATGCCGAGGACCCGCCCGACGTCCTTGATCACGCCGCGGGCCTTGAGGCTGCCGAACGTCGCGATCTGGCCGACCTGGTCCTTGCCGTATTTTCGCGTGACGTACTGGATGACCTCGTCCCGTCGGTTCATGCAGAAGTCGACGTCGAAGTCGGGCATGGACACGCGCTCCGGGTTCAAGAAACGCTCGAAGAGGAGCCCATAGGGGAGGGGATCGATGTCGGTGATCCGCAGGCTGTAGGCGGCGAGTGAACCGGCGCCCGAGCCTCGACCCGGGCCGACGGCGATGTCCTGATCCTTGGCCCAGTTGATGAAGTCCTGGACGATGAGGAAGTAGCCGGCGAAGCCCATCGAGCTGATGACCCCGAGCTCGTCGTCGAGGCGGCGTTGGTAAAGCTTCTTGTCGATCTCCTTGCCGACGAGGTCGAACTCGCTGAACCGCTCGATGAGCCCCTCCTGCGCCTTGTTGAGGAGGAACTGATCGATCGTCTGGTCCTCGGGCACCTGGTACTTCGGCAGGTAGACCTCGCCGAGCGTGAGCTTGACGTCGCAGCTCTCGGCGATGCGGACGGTGTTCTCCAAAGCGTCGGCGAAGTCGTCGCCCAAAAGCCGCCACATCTCGTCGGCGGGGCGGAGCCAATAGGCGTCCGTGTCGTGTTTGAGGCGATTGGGATCGTCAAGCGTCTTGCCCATTTGCACGCACATGAGGATCTCGTGGGCTTTGTGGTCCTTGCGATCGAGGTAGTGGCAGTCGTTGGTCGCCACGAGCGGGATGCCGAGCTCCTTGCCGATGTGGCGGTAGGTGGCGTTGACGCGCTTCTGTTCTTCAAGGCCGTTGGGCTGCACCTCGAGGTAGAAGGCCCCCGGCTCGAACGTGTCGCGGTACTTGCGGGCGAGATGCAGCGCGTGGTCGTCCCGACCCTTGAGGATCGCCTGAGCGATCTGTCCGCCCAGGCAAGCCGACAGCGCGATGAGCCCCTCGTTGTGTTCGCGGATCAGGTCGAGGTCCATGCGCGGGTGGTAATAGTGCCCCTCGAGGTAGGCGAAGCTGACGAGCTTGCGGAGGTTGGCGTAGCCGGCGTTGGTGCGCGCGAGGAGAATCAGGTGGAACGCGCTGCGCGTCTTCTCCCGACGGTCGCCCTCCGAGACGTAGGCCTCGACGCCGAGGATCGGCTTGACGCCGTGCTTATGGGCCTTCTTGTAGAAGTCGATGGCCCCGAACATATTGCCGTGGTCGGTCACGGCGACGTGCTTCATCCCGAACTCGTTCAGGCGCGGCATCATATCGCCAAGGCGGATCGCGCCATCGAGGATGGAGTATTGGCTGTGCAAATGAAGGTGCACGAAGTCGCGCATCGGGCGCTCTCCTGACGGGAGGTTCGGTGTGGAGGCCGGCCAACTGGTCGGTCACGCGGGGATCCTACGACAGGTCGACGCGCTGCCGTAGCTCTTTGCCCGTCTTGAAGAAGGGAGCCCGCTTGGCGCGAACCTGAACCTCGGCGCCGGTCTTGGGATTGCGACCGCGATACCCGTTGTACTCGCGGACCTCGAAGGAACCGAAGCCCCGAATCTCGACGCGCTCGCCCTTACGCAGCGCCTCGGCCATAGAGTCGAAGATCGTGTTGACGACGATCTCGGCCATCTTGAGGCTGAAACCGTCTTGACTCGCGACCATGTCGATGAGCTCGCCTTTGGTCATTCGCGCCTCAAAATCGCCACCTTCCGACACTCAATCAAGAGCCCTAACTGCGCGGACTTTATCGCAAGTTTCTGTTTCGGCGACAAATTATCGCTCGAGCTCATCGCCAGCCCGACGACCGCAGCCATGGGCCGTGTCGAACGAGGCGCGCCGCGTCGCGGGCGATATGCCACGCCGTCCCGAGGTCACTCTCAAGGCTGAGCCCGGGCATCATCGCGCTGCCGACCCGAAGGAGGTTCTGCGGCGCACCGGGAGGAAGGGGCCGGAACAGCCCGAACGGGGCCGCCGGGGCGAGATAGGCTCCTTCGGCAGGGCGACCGCGATCGTCCCCCGTTGGCACCCAGAGCGGCTCGCCATCGGATGAGAGGGCCGGGGGCGGCGGGGGAAGGCTCTGGCCCACGGCCCGCTCGGCAAAGAGATCCGCGCCCCGGCCAAAGAGCCGCACCCCGCTGCCGAGGTCCTCCGGTGCCCAGGCGACCAAGCCCGATAGGGTGCTGTTGCCAAGGGCCGGAAGGCCGCTGCGTTTGCGACCCTCGTGGGTTTCTAGGCTCCACTGGCGAAGCGCCGGTGGTGGCGTGGGCCCGAGGGTCGGCAAGAGGCGATGAGCGAGTCGGTCCGAGACCGCGAGCACGGCCACGTCCGTCGTATAGACGCGCCCATCGTCGGAGAGGACAGCGTCAATCCGTGAGCCGGAGACCCGAAGCTCGGCGGCGACCCTTCGGTTGTCGAGGACGCCGCCATAGCCGACGAACTTCTCCTCGATCACCCGGCTGAGCGCGTCGGGGCCTCCGGTGAAGCGGGAGAGCCCGTGCAAGAGGTGCCAGAGGGCGCGCGCGCCCCGAATGTCGATGGCGCTGGGCGAGACGGGACGTTGTCCGGCGAGCGCGAGCAGGGCGGCCGAGAGGCGCTCGAGGGGGACCGCGTTCGGGAGCGGGATCCGGTGGCCGGTGAGCGCGGTGAGGGGGGACGATCCGCTGACCGCACGCAGGGCCCGACGGCGAAGAAAAGAGGTGAGGGGCAGATCCAGATCCCCGTCCAAGATCTCGTCGAGGCCCCCGCCATAGCCCTCGAGGCGATCGAGGAAGGGAGGCAAGTCCGCAGCACAGTCGGGGAACGTGCGGAGGAGCGTCTCGCGCTGCGCGGCTCCCCTGGGCGGGAGGCTGAAGCGGCGGTCGGGCAGGACGACCTCGATGGGCAAGAGCTGGGCCGCGAGGCGCGTACGAACGGTGTGAAGCAAGCCGAGCTCATCGAGGACCCGACTGACGATCGGGGCGCTCTTCAGGCCGAAGAGGGGTTCGCTGGAGAGCTCGAGATCGGGCGCGGCTTTGACGATCCGCACCCTCAAGTGTCGCTTGGCGAGCAAGGCGGCGCAGGCGAGCCCGGCCAGCGAGCGACCGACGACGACGACATCGAAGTGGTCGGCGACCGAGGTCATCGCGTCGTATGAGCGGGCAGGACCGAGACTCGACGACCCGTGACGCGGACCCGGCCCTCCGAGAACCATGAGACCACAAGCGGCAGGAGGGCGTGCTCGGCGCGCCTGATGCGATCGCCGAGGCTCGTGGCGTCGTCATCCGGGGCAATGGGCACGACCGATTGGGCGATGATGGGCCCCGTGTCGGTGCCGCCGTCGACGAAGTGGACTGTGCAGCCGCTCAGACGAGCGCCGTGTTCCAAGGCTTGCCTGGGCGCATCGAGGCCGGGGAACGCGGGGCAGAGGGCCGGATGGACATTGATGACCCGCTGCGGGAAGGCGTCGAGGAGGGTCGCGCCCAAGAGGCGCATGAAACCCGCGAGCACGACGAGCTGAGCCCCGCGCTCGCGCAGGACGAGGGCGAGCGCGTCCTCGAACTCGGCTCGGGAGGCGAAGTCGCGGTGGTGGATCACGCGGGAGCCGATCCCTGCGCGGCGGGCCCGTTCGAGCGCGAAGGCCTCTGCTTGATTGCTGACGACGACGACGAGCTCAACCCGAGGATCGTCCTTGGGGAAGGCGTCGATCAGCGCCTGAAGGTTCGTCCCGTTTCCGCTGACTAGGACCGCGACCCGCAGTCGGCCCGGACCTCGTGCGCACTCTTCGTCAAGCACCTTGACCTCTTGGCTCACTCGAAGGTGACATCGACGCCGGGGATCACGCTGCCGATGCGCCAGGCGGTCTCGCCCTCGGCCCTCAGGCTCTCAAGGGCGGCGTCGACGTGCTCTTCGGCGACGACGACGCAGAGGCCGACGCCCATATTGAAAGTCCGGAACATCTCGTCGGTCTCAATGGGCCCGGCCTCGGCCATGCGCTGGAAGATGGGTGGCACCGGCCAGGCGTCGCGGTCGAGGCGGGCACCAAGACCCGCTGGAAAGATGCGGGGCAGGTTGCCGGGCAGGCCGCCTCCGGTGATATGGGCAAGACCCTTGACTATCTTCAGCTTGCGGAGCGCGGCGCAGGCCTTCGCGTAGATGCGAGTGGGCACGAGGAGCTCATCGGCGAGCGCGGCGTCGGTGGCATAGGGCAGCACCTTGCGGGCGAGGGAGTAGCCGTTGCTGTGGAGGCCCGAGCTCGCGACGCCGAGCACCACATCGCCCTCCGCGATACCGCTTCCATCCAGCAGCTCGCTACGCTCGACGACCCCCACGACGAACCCGGCGAGGTCGTATTCGCCGTCGGCGTAGAACCCGGGCAGCTCTGCGGTCTCGCCGCCCAAGAGCGCGCAGCCGGCCTGCCTGCACCCCTCGGCGATGCCGGCGATGACAGCGTCGGCTTGAGCCACGTCCAGCTTGCTCGTGGCGAAGTAGTCGAGGAAAAACAGGGGCTCCGCACCACAGGTGAGCACGTCGTTGACGCACATGGCGACGAGATCGATGCCGACCGTGTGGTGCCGCCCCAGGTGGAAGGCGATCTTCAGCTTCGTGCCCACGCCGTCGGTCCCGGAGACGAGGACCGGATCGACGTAGGGTCCGGCGTCCGTCAGGGAGAAGAGCCCCCCAAAGCCGCCGAGGCCGCCCATGACGCCGCGACGGCGAGTAGCCGCAGCCCGTGGGGCGATGCGGTCAATCAGGGCATCACCGGCATCGATGTCTACGCCGGCCTGACGGTAGGTGGTCGCCATGGGGCCGCACGCTATGCCAATCGGGGTCAGCGAGGCAACGCTTGCCCTGGCACAATGAACCGGGTATCGCGCTCCGACTCGATGATCGTGATCGACGCCATCATTCCCGCCCTCGACGAAGAGGGCAGCCTGCCCAAGGTCCTCCAGGGCTTGGCTCATCGGGGCCTACGCCGCGTGATCGTCGTCGACAACGGCAGCAAAGATCGCACGTACGCGGCGGCTCGGGCGGGTGGTGCCGACGTGGTGTTCACCTCCGAGCGGGGCTACGGGGCGGCCTGCCTCAGAGGCCTCGAGCGCCTAGCCGATGGCTCGCTCCCGCCGCCCGACGTCGTCGTCTTCCTCGACGCGGACGGGGCCGACGCGCCCGAGGATCTGGCCGCCGTGATTTTTCCCGTGGTCGCAGGTCTCGCCGATCTCGTCATCGGCTCGCGGGTCAAAGGTGAGGCCGAGCCAGGCGCGCTCACGCCCGTCCAGAGGTTCGGCAACGCCTTGTCCTGCGCGCTCCTCCGCTTGATCTGGGACGCGGAGTTCACGGATCTCGGGCCCTTTCGCGCCGTGTCCTTTCGCGCGCTCGCCCAGCTTCAGATGCAAGACCGCGACTTCGGCTGGACCGTCGAGATGCAGGCCAAGGCGGCGAGGCTCGGGCTCCGGTGCGTCGAAGTCCCAGTCCAGTATCGACGGCGCCGCGCGGGTCGAAGCAAGATCGCCGGGGACCTCCGCGGAAGTTTCGCGGCGGGGACCAAGATTCTCTTCACCATTGGCAAGGAGGCGCTTCGGTGAGTCGTCCACATCAACGGCTCATGGTCTTCGCGCGGACCCCGGAGCGCGGGCGGGTCAAGACGCGACTGGCGGCTGAGCTTGGGGACGACGCGACGCTCTCGTTTCATGAGGCCTGCATCCGTGAGGTGACCGCTCGCCATCGACAGACCTCTCGGTCGCTCGTGGTGTACGCAGCCGGCGACGTCGAGCATCCGTTCTGGTCTACGCTTTCGCCCGCACCGGAGACGCTCGAAGCCCAGCGAGGCTCGACGCTCGGCGAGCGACTTCAAGCCGCCTTCGAGCATGAGCTGAAGACGTATCGGGATGTCGTCGTCCTGGGCACGGACAGCCCGCACCTGCCGACGTCCCTCGTCGACCGGGCCTTCGAGGCGCTGACTGAGGCGCCCGTTGTCCTCGGTCCGGCAGAGGACGGCGGGTACTATCTCCTCGGGCTGGCGGGGATGTGCCCGCCCATCTTCGGAATCGACACCTGGGGCACCGACCGGGTGCTCTCAGACACCATCAGTGCACTCGATCGCCACTCCATCCGATACCACCTCTTGCCCACCACGTTCGATGTGGACTGGGCGAGGGATCTCGTGCGACTGCGGCTGGAACTCCAGACTCAGCCCGAGGGACCTGTAGAACGGTGGTTCGCGAGCCAGGAGAATCTGCGGTGAGTGAGACCGACGCGCGACGCTCTTTCCCCTCGGGCACCTGCCTGTTTCGAGAGGGTGACCACGGCCAGGAGATGTACATCATCGTCAGCGGCCGGGTCCGGATCAGCCGACGGGTCCGAGACGTCGATCGGGTCGTGACGACCTTGCCGCCCGGGGAGTTCTTCGGCGAACTGGCGCTGCTCAACGAGCGCTCGCGCAGCGGCACCGCGACCGTCGTCGAGGACGCCGAGCTCCTCGTCGTCGGGCCCGACACTTTCGAGGCCCTGATCTACAATCACCGTGAGGTCGCGCTGCGGCTGATCCGGCGGTTGGCTCGACGCCTCGAGGACGCGAATCAGGACATCACGCTGCTCCTCTATCGCGATCCCGGCAGCCGTCTGGCTCACGCGCTGAAGCGCTTCGCCTGCTCACACGGCCAGCGACGAGGCGATAACGTTCACATCTCCCTTGGGGTCCTCGAGCTCGCGTTGCGCCTGGGTCTTCAGGCCCCCGAGATTGAACGCGTCCTCACGCGGTTTCGGGACAAGGGCCTCGTCGTCGCCTTCGATGAGGACCACATTGAGCTCGGTGATCCGAATCGACTCGACCGTTTTCTCGATTTTCTCTACCTCCGCCACGACTTCGCCGCGCTCGTGGACGACGAGCCCTGAAGCGAGCTTCGCCCTGATGGCCCGCACCTATCGACAGACGCTCGAGTCGCTTTACGCTCGCGTTCGATTCGGCGAGCGCCCGGGCCTGGAGGGCCCACGCCGACTCGACGAGCGGCTCGGTTTCCCTTCCCGAGCGATGCCAGGGCTCATCATCGGGGGCACGAACGGCAAGGGCAGCACGGCGGCCTTCGTCGAGGCGTTGCTGCGTCAGACGGGTCACCGCACCGGCCTTTTCACGTCGCCGCACCTCTTCAGCTTCCGCGAGCGAATCCGGATCGGCGGTCTTGACGTCTCCGAGACTGAGGTCGTGGACGCTGCGGCCATCGTCGAGCGCGCCTGCGATGCCCTGGGCTACGACGCGCCCTTCTTCGAGGTCGTTTGGGCGATGGCCGCCACGATCTTTCGAGAGCGGCAGGTGGACGTGGCGATCTGGGAGGTCGGGCTCGGCGGACGGCTCGACGCGACGAACGCCGGTGAGCCGTGCGGTGCGGCGATCACCTCCATCGGCCTCGACCATACGAAAGTGCTCGGCGAGACGGTCGAGGCGATCGCCCGTGAGAAGGCCGGCATCTGTCGCCCGGACCGACCGCTGATCGTCGGCGCTCGGGGGCCGGGAGGGGACGCGTTGAGGTCGCTCCTCGAGAGCGCCGACGTGCCACGGGCCTCGAGCGTGCGCACCTTGGGCAAGGACTTCTTCCCGGTCGTTCCAGAGGTCGGGCGCGAGCTGCCGCTCTCCGGTGCGCACCAGCGCGACAACGCCGCCGTCGCCTTGGAGTTGGCGAGGGTCTTCGAGCCCCGGGTCGGCGAGGTGGGCCTCGATTGGGTGAGGTGGCCGGGGCGATTCGAGCGGTTCGGAGACGGGCTCATCCTCGACTGCGCCCACAACCCCGACGGCGCGGTCTGCCTCGCCGAGACCGTTCGGGCGTTGGTGTCCGGGCCCTTGGACCTCATCTTCGGGGCCATGAGCGACAAGGACTTCATGGGGGTGCTCGGGCCGCTCTTGCCGCTCGCGCGATCGGTGCATTGGGTCGTTCCCGATCATCCTCGGGCAGCCTCACCCCTGGCGTCGATCGCGCTTCACGGACTGGCGTTGACGAGTGGTGGCACGGTCGCAGAGGCGTTGTCCCAGCGGCGACCGGACGGGACGACGCTCGTCTTCGGCTCGTGTTTCCTGGTCGGCGAAGCGCGGGCCGGGCTCGAAGGGCGGGAGTATCCCGAGCTTGGCTTGCACACCGTCGCGCGCTGAAGCGAAGCGTCCGAGGTGGTCCTAGAACGGGTGAAGGTCCGTCGGAGGGAACTCGCCCTTACGGACGAGGCTCGCGATGTCCATCGAGACCGCGATGAACCAGTGGACGAGGACGCCGCCCCAGATCGAGCGAAAGCGCATGGCCATGAGGCCCAAGACGACGCCCGCGACGATGGAGCCGACGGACTCCAGCCAAGTCTTCTGGAAGTGCAACATGCAGTAGGGCACGACCGCCACGAAGACCGCGCCCGCGCCGAGTGAGCGCCGCAGGCCCTCCAGAAGGAACGCCCGAAAGAAGAACTCCAGGGCCACGAACTGCACGCCATAGCCGAGCTCCCAGGCGACGAGATCGAAGTAGGAGCGGCCGCAGTTTGGATAGAAGGGGTAGATCTCCTGGAAAGACGGGAAGGCCGATGCCCAGATGACCAAGACGAGCACGACGAGGCAGAGCCCGGCGTAGACAGAGGCGTGGTCCAGGAAACCCTGAACACCCAAGCAGTAGTCGGACAGCCGTCGGCCACACAGCCGCAGGTAAAGCACGGGCACGAGGACGTAGCCCGCGACGCAGCAGAAGACCCAGTACCAGAGGCTGACGAGGGGATAGAAGGGGTGGGCTCGAACGGGGAAGGCCCCCTCGTAGTGCGACAGCCCATCGACGGCCTCGGGCGAGTACGTTTCCGCGCCGTAACGGTTCAGACCGAGGAAGCGGAGCAGCTCGAGGAAAGACGCCTCATGGCTCGGGAACCACATCACGAGCAGGGCGATCGCTGAGACGAGCAGGAGCCCCACCTCGAAGGCACCGAAGCCGGGCCGCGTACCCGGCTCGGGCGCGAGGGCCACGAAGGTGTCCTCGAACCAC
>SHZC01000245.1 GCA_009692505.1 Myxococcales bacterium | reverse complement strand
CCGCTGAGCAGGACCCCCACCGACGTGGACGCCATGATGCCCTCGGCCGGTCCTCGAAACCGGGGCATCTCGGCGTGGATGAGCTCCGCGATTCGGCGGTTCGCTCCGTCGAGCATCTCCTGTACGAGGCGTCGACGATCGTCAAGGGCGTTCGGCAAGCTGATGCGCGGCGGCAGGCCCGGCATCGTCGTCGCTTCCGGGAGCGCGTCCCCGGCGGCTTGAGACTCCAAGGCCGCGTTCATACAGATCCGCTGCCAAAGTTCGACCGCCTCTTGGCGAACGCAGGCGCTCGCCATATCGCCGGTCCCATGGTGGGAGATGCTCACGCCGTCGGCGATCATGAAGAAGCCGACCCCCGAAGGCGCGTCGAACGCGAGGAAGAGGTCGTCCTGATTGACCGGTGAAAACTGGCCCTTAAGCACGCCAATGTGCAGCTCGTGGCCGATGTCCAGGAGCAGGCGCCTTGGACCTGCGGAGACGCGCTGGGTATGCGTACGGAGGGCGATTCGAAGGGCTCTGAGCAGCTCCGGAGCGTTGGCGTATCGCCGCGTGGCCATGGGGGAGGTCGCCCGTCGCGCCACTGCGGCAAGCTCTGGGGGCACGTCCGGATAGTAGACCTGCGGCGGCGGGAGACGCTCGCTCGGCAAGCTGGCTTCGGACAGCGGCGCGACGCGGGTCAGCGCGTAGTACAAGACCGCGCCGATGAAGAAGACGTCGGTCCGTGGACCCACGCCGCCGCCCTGGTGGCCCACGAGCTCCGGGGCAGAGAACCCTCGGGGGGTGCGCCTCCGACGTGGCGCGACCGGGGCAACCGAGAGCTCGAGGGCGGCGATCGGCTCACGAAGCTTCACGACGCCCTCGCCGTCGATGAGGATCTCGGCGGGATCGAGCGCGCCGAAGAAGCGTCCCTCAGCGTGCCATCGGGCCACGAAAGTGCACAGCGGCAGAACCCATCGCTCAATCGCCGCGACCACGTCGACCCCGAGTCGATCGGCGAGCAGCGCGGCCAAGCCGTCGGCGACGCTCGGCACGGGGGGCAAGGCCGTGACGGTGAATCGTCGGGTCGCCGTGTCGAAGGCAAACGTCGGGGTCAAGACCGCATCACCGAGGACCGCGCGCGCGGTCGCTCGGTGGAAGAGGTAGCTGGAGTCAAGATTCGCGTGCCTAGGCGTTACGACGACCTCATAGCGTGCGCCTGCGTCGTCGAGCGCCAGCCACCGCTGCGCGTCCCCCAGGCAAGGCAGCTGCACGCGCAGGACCACCCCTTGACCGGCGTGCTCCAGTCGCGCGCCTGCCGGTGGTGCCGGGTCCACGCCCAGGCCTGCGCGCAACAGCGAGAGGAGCTCGTAACCGCAGGTGCCGCAGTATCCTGCCGCCGACATGAGGTTGCACATGGGGCAGACGACCGCCCCGGGGAGCGTTTGGGCGCCGGCAAATTCGGCTTCGTTCAGCTCGGAGTCGCCAGCTTCGTCACGTCGTTCGGACATTCAGCCTCAACGGTCGGCGAGTGGGGGTTGATGCTAGTACACCTGACCCGAAGTTCGTCAAAAATGTCGGAGGCTCTAGAACGTGGTGACGTGGGGGGTCAGATCCGCAGACCGTTCCAGCTGGCTGAGCGCGTCCGTCCGTCGAAGGGTGAAGAAAAACGTCGACCCTTGACCATGCTTGCTCTCGGCCCAGATACGACCGTGGTGGAGCGTGATCAGCTCCTTGCAGATCGGCAAGCCGAGCCCCGTGCCTGCAGTTCGGCCAGCCTGTGCTTCGCCCACCTGGCGGAAACGCTCGAAGATTTTGCTGAGCTCGTCGGGGGCGATGCCCACGCCTGAGTCAAAGACGGCAACGAGGAGCTCGGTCGGTTGGACAGAGACCGAGACCCGAACCTCTCCGTGGTCGGTGAACTTGATCGCGTTGCTCAGGAGGTTGACGAGGACCTGCGCCAGCCGGTCGCGGTCACCCCAAGCCGTCGGGCAGGTGTGAGGCAAGTCCGGGATGACCAAGATCGGCTTGTCGCGCGCCAAAGCGGACGTCGCGATGATGGCGGCCTCGATGAGCGGGGCGAGGTCCATGTCCTCCATGTTCAGCCGCAGCTTCCCCGCCTCGAGCTTGCTCAGATCGAGGACGTCGTTGACGAGCCGACCGAGCCGCTCGCCCTCCGAGGCCATGATCTCCATGTCCGAGATGGCCTTTTTCAACGCGGTTCGAGCCTCTTCCGGGCCGGCAGCCATCGCGGGGATGACGTGCCTCTGCAGACGCCGGATATTGAGCTTGTTGAACCCGAGGATCGAGGTGAGGGGCGTTCGGAGGTCGTGGCTGACGGCCATGAGGAAGCTGACCTTCAGGTCTTCGAGTTGCCGCTCCTTCGTCACATCACGCTTGTGGTTGATGACCGCCTTGAACTCACCCTCCTTGCTCAGAAGCGGGTATGTGCTGATTCGCGTGATTGCGTTACCAAACATCCGATGCTCGACGCTGACGCTCATATTTTGGGCGAAGGTCATTCGGGCGGGGCACTCCAGACAGGGCTCGTCGCGCATTCGAAATGCCTGGTAGCAGCGGCGGCCGATGATGTCGCGACCGAACGTCAAGCGAGCTTGACGATTGGCTTGAAGGATCTCGTAGTTCTCCGCGATGACCGTGATGGGATCATCCATCGCGTCGAAGAGGTTCTGAAAGAATCGCTCCGAGTCCTGGAGACGCTCCGTCGTCTCGAGCAGCTCTTGGGTGAGCGTAGTGAGCTCCGCGTCGTCGCGGCCCACGAGCACGATGCGGCCGGGGCCGCCGTGCGAGTCCGAGAGCCGTCGACCGGAGGTCTTCATGCTCACGACACCTCCGGAGTGCGCCTTGAACGTGACATCGGCGGCCACGAGCGTGCCCGATTCGAGCAAGGCTGCGTACCAGAGGGGGTGGGCCTCCACGGTCAACGCGGCGACCGTCTTGCCGACGATCTCGGCCGGCCTCTCGTATCTCAGCCGCTCAGCGAAGGTGCGATTGGCCAACTGAACGACCCCCACCTCGTCGACGACGACCAAGGAGTCGGGCATCGAGTCGAGTACGTCCTGCAGGGACTGTCGGTCGACGACCGCCTGACCCGCAGATTCGAGCTGGTCGATGAGATCATGAACCGCACGACCCAGTGGTTCAACGAGCGCGGACCCCCCAAGGTCGGGCGCTCGTCGCTGCCTGGAACGGACGGCCGTCTCAAGCGACCGCAGGCTTCTACGGGCCTTGGCTGCGGAGGTATAAAAGACACCCGTCAGGCCGATGGCCGTTCCGAGCGCGGCCACGACGACGGCCATCGCCCGCGAGAGATCCTGATCCATGCCCCGCTCATCGACGTTCGGCATCACGACGTAGATCGTCAGGAGTACGGCGACGCCCGCCACAAGAAGCGAGAAGGCGGCCCAGGTTGTTCGATGCATCATGCCGTCGCGCCGACTGCTAAAAGTCCATGTCAATCTCAAACCCGAGCAGCTCAGCCGCGCGGCTGACGATGCGGTCGGGATCAAACGGCTTGGTCATGTACTCATGAGGCCCGAAGGCCGGATCCATCGGCGGCATCGTCTGGCCCCGCGCCGTGAGGATGATCACGTAGACGCTGGAGAGCTCCGGATCCTTGCGGATCTCCCGACACGCATCGATGCCGTTCATCCTGGGCATCATGACGTCGAGGATCGTGAGGTCGGGGTGCAGGGCGCGCGCCTTCTCCACGCCATCGATCCCATCTTCGGCGAAGTGAATCTCCGCCCCCTGGAGCTCCAACTCCTCGAGCGTTCGATGGAGCAGAAGCCGGATGTGTGCGTCGTCGTCGACAATCAGGATACGTTTCTTCAAGACCCCTCTGTGTCTCCCTCTTTCGTTTGGGCGAGCGGTAAGCAGACGGTGAACGTGCTTCCTACCCCGAGCTGGCTGACCACGTCGACGTGCCCATGGTGATGATGGACGATGGTCCGGACGAGCGCGAGGCCCAAGCCGGTTCCTTCCTTGGTGTGCACAATGTTCTCGACCCGATAGAACTTGTCGAAGATGAGCGGCAGCTGCGCCTCCGGGATCCCGACGCCCGAGTCCTCGATGGAGATGAGGGCAAAGTCGTCCTGCGTGCAGACTTTCAGTCGGACGAAGCCTGAGTCGGTGAACTTTATGGCGTTGCCGACGAGGTTCTTTAGGACCTGCGCGATGCGCGCCTCATCCATGAGGACCAGGGGGTCGTCGACCACGTCGAGCGTCAACTCCAGGCCGTTCTTCTGAGCAAGCACGCTCAAGAGCTTGACGACATCTTGGACCACGGGCGCGACCCGAACAGCCGTGAGATCGATGCGCATGTGCCCGGACATGATCTTCGAGACGTCGAGGATGTCGTTGATGATCACGGTCAGCTTGTCTGACTCGTTGTCAATGATCCCGACGAACTCGCGCAGGATCTCGTCGGGCATCTCCGGGTCAAGTAAGATCGTGGCCGCGAACCCCTTGATGCTCGACAAGGGTGTTCGAAGCTCGTGGCTGACGTTGCTGACGAAGTCGCTCTTCATCCGGTCAAGTGCCTTGAGTTCGTCGTTGAGGCGCTCAAGCTCGCTGTTCTTCGACAGAAGGCCCTGAATCAGGCGGTTGTTCTCGAGCGCGATCCCGGCCTGGCGAGCGATGGCTCGGATGAGCTTCTCGTCGGCCGCGCTGAAGTCGCCCGAGCGCTTGTCGTAGACGGTCACGGTGCCGAGGTGCCCATGCGCGTTCTCGATCGGCACGGTCAAGACGGACGCGGGCTCCGGCGGCATCCGGCCCAAACGTGTGCCATCCGTGAGCTCAAGAACGCCGGTCGTCGCCCGCACGATCTTGCAGCTCTCCCGAAGGACGAGCTGGCCCACGTCGACCGGGCTCGAGCAGGCGTTGATGGACTCGCCGATTCGGTAAAGGAGATTGACTTGCCGATAGAGGTTGAGGGTCTCTTGGGTGAGCGCCTCATTCTCGGCCTTGCTGGAGGCCAGTCGCCCCTCGACGGCCGCGAGCACCGAGGCGGGCACATCGTCGGAGGCAGGGGCCAGCGGCAATCGATCGGGCGTGGCGGTCAAGGGTCGAATGGGGCTGATGTTCCGGTGTAGCGCACATCGACCTCGCCGTCGACGACGACCGCGACCGTGAAGAGATACGAGAATTCGGCTTGAAACTGTGCCGCGGCGAACATGATCTGTGGCTCAAGCACCCGCACGTCCAAGACCGGCATCGCGGAGGTCCCGGAGCCCTTAGAGCGCGACACCAGCACCTCGTACTCCGACGCGCCGGCCACGGCCGTCCACGTCACCCTCAGATACTCCCCCTCATCGACGACGGCGACCTCCACTGGCCTCGGCGAGAACCCGGTCTCACGTCCACAGGCGACGCACTCGACATCGCCGGCCGCAAACGCCCTGGCCATCGCGCGCTGGGCGAATGGCCGAGGTGAGAACGGGCCGTCCTCGTCGGCCCGGCACACCGCAGCGCACCACGGCAGGCGGCCGCACGCGTCGGCGCAGGTTTGGTCCGGGCGGAATGGGTCCCAGTAACGCTCAGCCGATCCCGCAAAGGCCGGAACAGCTTCCAACGCTTGGGGGGCTTGTCCGAACGATAGGCGGGAGGTCTCTTCGGCCGGCCCGCAGGCCAA
>SHZC01000037.1 GCA_009692505.1 Myxococcales bacterium | reverse complement strand
CTCGCTCTCGAAGGGGCCGCGCGCCTCGCCCCGCGGACGGTAAACGCGCTCGTGAAGTACTGACGTCTCAAGCCTCCATAGCTCAGGTGGATAGAGCACAGGTTTCCTAAACCTGGGGCCGCTGGTTCGAGTCCAGCTGGGGGCACATTCTTTGCGGTGTAGGGCGAACGTGTAGAACCGGGGCGCCGTGCCGGCTGCATGACCGCCCGCACGCGGCGTGTTCCGCTTCACCAAGAAGCCCTGGCTGTGCTCAGCGAGCTGCGCGCCGATGCCCCCACCGCGGACATCGCGCAGTTCATGGACTGGTTCGGATGGGCGCCTTCGTCAACGCAGCAGGCGCGAGCCGTCGGTGACCTAGTAGGGTGCATCACTCCGCAAGCAAGGATGCCCATGCGCCTGACCGCAGCCGTGACGAAAGAAGGGGTCTGGTGCGTCGCCCAGTGCCTGGAGGTGGACGTGGCGAGCCAGGGCGAGACTATGGAAGAGGCCATCGCGAACCTGCATGAGGCGCTCGCGCTGCACTTCGACGACTCGCCGGATGCGGTGGCCGGATTGCGGGCCACCCCCATCATTGTCCCCGTCGACCTGGACTTGGCGGGCGCCGTCGGCTGACCGGGCAGGCCACCGATTCCGACCGTATCTGGCGCCGAAGTTGTGCGGGCTCTTGAGCGTGCCGGCTTTCTTCCGGTGAGTCAGCGCGGCAGCCACGTCAAGCGCCCGCATCGACCTTGACCCGCATGGCCTGAACCGATCGACGATGCCGCGTCGTACATCATCCCGGCCCGTATAACCCGCAGATCAGCGGCGAAATGGTGGCCCGCCCTGGCCCCGGCGAGACGACGATGGACTGGGCGGTCGGGCTCGATCAGACCGTCGCGCTGAGCGGACGGCAGGGGCGACGAGAGGACGTCGCGGCCAGCACGCCGAGTCGATGGGCACGCGGCCGTCTCGTGCGCCGTTCCCGACCGGATCGATGGAGTTGGTGAACGCGGAGCCGCTCCCGCCGGTCCAGGAACTGCTGGTCCTCGCCGCCCAGAATCGCGGGGAGATGGTGGCCGCCGAGTTTGAACGAAGGACAGCGCGGGCTCGGGTGGAGCTCGCCCAGGCTGAAGCGGTGCCGGAGGTTGGGGTCTCCGTCTTCTACCGACGGGAGGCCAACGCCGACAGCATCGTCGGGGGTGGCCTCTCAGTTCCGCTGCCGATCTTCGACCAGAACCACGGGGCCATCGCCGCCGCTGGGGCCGGCGAACATCAAGCGGAAGCCGCCAAGGCACGTCTCTCCATTCAGATCGAACGGGAGGTCGTGGCCGCGCTCGCCGAGCTGACGGCCACTCAGGCGACCGCGGCCGCGATACAAGCGCACGTCGTCGGCACGCTTGAAGAGAACCTGGGCCTCCTTCAGCAGGCCTTCGAATCCGGCAAGATGGCCAGCACCGAAGTGCTCATCTTTCGGCAGCACTTTCGGGACAGCCGCGTCGAGCTCGTCGAGGCGCAGGCGGCGGCCGCGCTCGCACGTATCCAGCTCGATGCGGCCGTTGGTCGCGTCGAAGTTCCACCCGCCTTGCCGCCCTCGGCGACCCAGGAGTCCCCAAGATGAAGACCAAAGTTCGGCGCGTCGTCGCGCTGCTCCTGGCGATGAGCGCGGCCTCGTGTACCTCCAAAGGCTCGAAGGTCGGTGGCGCGCACGAGGCGCACGAGGCGCACGGCAAAGAGCCCCACGAGGCCCACGAGGCGCACGACGAGGAGGCCGGGACCGAAGGCAACCTCGTCGTCCTGACGCCGGAAGCAGCGGCCAGGGTGAAGCTGAGCACCACCCCGGTCGTCACACGCGACCTCCACAGCGAGATCTCGACCACGGCCGAGGTCGGCTACGACGAGGACCACCTCGCCCACGTCGAACTCACCCAAGAGAACCTCGCCCGCGAAGAGCGCCTCGCGGCGGATCAAATTGCCGCTCAGAGCGAGCTCGCCGCGGCACGGGCAGCCCAGGCCGAGGCCAAATCAGCGGTATCCGAGCAGGCGATACACGCTCTGCGCTCTTTGAGGTGCGCGCCCCCATGGAGGGTCGAGTCGTCGAGAAACACCTCACGCGAGGTGAGCTCGTCGACCCCAAAGATCCACTCTTCACCGTCGCCGATCTTCGAAGGGTCTGGATCTGGGTGGACATCTATGAGCGCGACCTCGCGTGGGTGCGAGCCGGAGACGCCGCCGAGGTCCGCACCGACGCTTTTCCCTGAGGCCGCTTTCCAGGGCCGGGTCTCCGATGTCGGCGACCGCGTCGAGCCGGCGACCCGGGTCATTCGTGCTCGCATCGAGGTCGACAACGCCGACGGCTTCCTCCGGCCGGGCATGTTCGCCCGAGTCCGCCTCTCGTCCGCGCCCGCCGAGGGCCCGCTCGAAGCGGTGCCCGACGTCACCAACGTCCAGGTTCAGATCCTGACGAACAGCCCCGGCCTAGCCCCAGAGGAGGTCGAGAAGCTCATCACCACCCCCGTCGAAATGTCGATGAGCGGGCTGCCCGACGCCGACGAGATCCGCTCGGTCTCCAAGTTCGGGTTGTCGGTGGTGACCGTCGCCTTCGCGGAGGGGACGGACATCTACTGGGCCTGCCAGCTCGTCGGCGAGCGCCTCGTCGCCGCTCCGGAGGAGATTCCTGGCGGGTATGGTGAGCCCGAGATGGGCCCCATCTCGACGGGCCTGGGCGAGATTTATCAGTTCGAGGTCAAAGGCGAGCCGATGTGCGGGGCCGGCGAACCGGATACCGAGGCCTGCTACACATCCATGGAGCTGCGAACCATCCTCGATTGGTTCGTCATCCCTCAGCTCCGCTCCGTGCCGGGCATCGTCGAGGTCAACGCCTTTGGCGGCGAGCTGAAGACCTGGCAGGTGACGGTGGACCCCAAGCGCCTGCTCGCGCGGGGTCTGCCCATCGGCGTGGAGTTCGCCCCGTGATTCGCCAGGGCGCGGTCACTCGCGACGGGCGGGGCGAGGCGGTGACGGGCATCGTCATGATGCTCATGGGGAAAAACGCCCGCGTCGTCGTTCAGGGCGTGAAGGACAAGGTCGAAGCCCTGGCGCCGACGCTGCCCAAGGGCGTGACCTTCGACACCTTCTACGACCGCACCGAGCTCGTCGACCGCACGATTCAGACGGTCTCGACGAACCTGCTCGAAGGCGGTGCGCTCGTCGTCCTCGTGCTGCTCCTCCTGCTCGGGAAGATTCGTGGCGGGCTCATCGTGGCCCTCTCCATCCCGCTGTCGATGCTCGTCGCGTTCAGCGCTCTGCAGGCCGCCGGGCTCTCCGGGAACCTGATGAGCCTCGGGGCCATCGACTTCGGGCTCATCGTCGACGGCCCGGTCGTGATGATCGAGAACATCGTGCGCGTCCTGCATGACCGGCGGCACGATCCGGACACGCCCCACCTGGAGAAGGTGCGGCTGGCCGCTCGGCAGGTCGCCCGGCCGGTGGTCTTCGCGGTCGGCATCATCGCCATCGTCTACCTCCCGATCTTGGCGCTGCGAGGCATCGAAGGGAAGCTGTTCGGACCGATGGCGCTGACCGTGGTCTTCGCGCTCATGGGCTCGCTGGTGTGCGCGCTGACCCTCATGCCCGCGCTCGCGAGCTTGCTCCTGAAGTCTGTGTCGGAGAGAGAGCCGCTCCTGTTTTAGATGGTCAAGCTGGTTTACCAACCCATGCTGAACGCGGCCCTTCGACGCAAGGCGGTGACGGTCTCCGCGGCGGTCGGGCTCTTCCTGACGAGCCTCGCCGTCGTGCCGTTCCTCGGCGCAGAGTTCATGCCCCGGCTCGACGAGGGGGCGATCGCGATGCAGATCTGGCGCCTCCCGAGCATCTCGTTGGAGCAGTCGAACGAGCTATCGACCCTGGCCGAGGCGGTCCTGATGGAGCAGTTCCCCGAGGAGGTGAACACGGTCGTCTCCCGCACCGGGCGGGCGGAGATCGCCACCGATCCGATGGGCGTCGAGACCAGCGATGTCTTCATCATGCTCAAGCCGCCGGAGGTCTGGCGCTTCGACGACAAGGAGACCCTGCTCGCGGCCATGGACGAGGCCCTGTAGAAGAACGTGCCGGGGGCCATTTTCAGTTACTCCCAGCCTATCGAGCTGCGCGTCTCCGAGCTCATCTTCGGCGTGCGGTCGGATGTCGCCGTGCACATCTACGGCGACGACTTGAACCTCATGAAGGTGAAGGCCGACGAGGTGGTCAAGGCACTGAACGAAGTGCCCGGTGCCTCGGAGGCCAAGGCCGAGCAGACCGTGGGCCTGCCGATGCTGCGGATCCGGATCGACCGTCGAGCCATCGCGCGTTACGGGCTCAACGCCGAGGATGTGCTCTCGGTGGTGGAGGGCCTGGGCGGCAAGGTGGTCGGGACGATCTTTGAGGGTCAGCAGCGCTTCGACCTTCAGGTCCGGTTCAGCCCCGAGGCGCGGCGCGATCGAGAAGCCATCCGCGAGCTGCGTGTGGCCGCGCCGGGTATCGACGGCGGTGCAGCCCGCTTCACCCCCTTGTCCCAACTCGCCGAGATCGAGGTCGAGGACGGCCCCGCCCAGATCAGACGCGACGCGATCAGCCGTCGGGTCAACGTGGAGGTCAACGTGCGTGGGCGCGACCTCGCATCGTTCGTTGCCGAGGCGCGCGCCACGGTTGAGCGCGAGGTCAAGATGCCGCCTGGCTGGGTGGTCGAGTGGGGTGGACAGTTCGAGAACCTCGAGGCGGCTTCCGCCCGCCTGTCCGTGCTCGTGCCGATGGCGCTGCTCCTGATCTTCGTCCTGCTGTACACGGCCTTCAACTCGACGCGACTGGCGTTCCTCATCTTCCTGAACGTGCCGCTGGCGATCACCGGGGGGCTCGTGGCCTTGGCGCTCCGTGGTTACCCCCTCCCCATCTCGGCCGGGGTCGGCTTCATCGCGCTCTTCGGCGTCGCGGTGCTCAATGGGGTCGTGCTCATCTCCTATGTGGTCCAACTTCAGGAGGAGGGCAAAGGCTCCGAAGAGGCCGCGCGAGAGGGTGCGCTCGTTCGCCTTCGACCCGTTCTCATGACGGCCCTCGTCGCGTCCCTGGGCTTCATCCCTATGGCCTTGGCCACGAGCGCCGGCGCGGAGGTGCAGCGGCCCTTGGCGACCGTGGTCATTGGAGGGCTGCTGACCTCAACGCTCCTCACGCTGCTCGTGCTGCCGGCGCTGTTCGGTTGGGCCAGCCGACGGGGGGCGCCGCGGGCCTCTCCTGCGCCTTCTTAATCAAGGCCCTCGGGGCAAGCAGACGCAGATGGCGGGGGTCCTATCGTCGTCGCAATTAAAGGGTGTGAGATCGGCAAGAGTACAAGCCTGAAGAGTCGCGGGGTAGGCCTCCTGACAGTCGAGACTCGTCGACGCGCAGACGTCGTCGCAGGTCAGGCGGCAGCGGTCGAGCACGGGGTTGAACCAGAAGAAGACGTACGGCTCAAGGAGCGGGGCTGGGCAGTGGCGGACACTGACGCTCTCCTCGCAGGGTGCCGTCGCGTCGGCCTCCGCATCGGCCACTCCTGAGTCGCCGCTGCTGTCTGTCGGGACCTCCGCGTCGGCGACGTCCAGCGAGACGGCCGCGTCCTTCACCTCCGGATCAGCCGCATCACTCTCCCTCATTCCCGCGCCCACAAGCGTGACGAGGAAGGCGTCCTCGGCGGGGAGGAGCTCGACGCATCGCCGCGCGCCGGCTTGGAGCGACAGGCACTGCTGCCCGGACCTGCAGTCAGCCGCCGTCTGGCAATACGCCTCCTCAGGGCCCTCAGGCACGTCCAGTTGACAGCCAGCCTGACAGCCCGCAATGAGAAGCAGCGCGGCGAAGACCCTCAGCTTCACGCCGTGACCAGAAACGGCTGATAAGCGACCGCCGGCCTCGAGTGCGGACCGAAGTGCAGATCCACCCGACCTAGGTGGGTGCCCGAGGATCCCACTTGTACGATCGAGGTCTGGGTCCCGTCCTTCTGGGTCACGACATGAGCGACGTCGAGGAAGGTGTGTGTATGGCCCCCGACGATGACGTCGATGCCGGGCACGGCCGTCGCGAGATCGATATCCCCCGGCTCACTCTCGAAGCCGAAGTAGCCCAAGTGCGAGATCAAGATGACGGCGTCGCAGGCGAGCCCCCGACGGAGCCGCTCGACCATCTGGCGGGCGACGGCGATGGGCTCGCGGTAACGCACGCCCTTGTGAAAAGCCGCGGCCACCAGATGCTCGAACTTCACGCCCAGACCGAAAAAGCCGATCCGTCTGCCCCCGACTTCGCGGATCGCGTAGGGCTTCACGGCGTCGCGCAAGACCGGCACGTCGATGTCGAAGTTTGAATTGACGAAGGTGAAACCGGCCGCGGGCAGCGCCTCGAGTAGGCCATCCACGCCTCGATCGAAGTCGTGATTTCCCAGGGTCGCCAAGTCGTAGCCCGCCGCGGTCATGGTCTCGAACTCAGCACGCCCACCGAAGACGTTGTAGTAGGGCGTGCCCTGAAAAATGTCCCCCGCGTCGAGCACGAGCGTGTGGGGCTGCTCGCGGCGGATCTGCCGAATCATGGACGCGCGTCGGGCGATCCCCCCCTGGCCGGCGAGCTTGCCGTTCTCGAAGGGGTCGA
Source organism: Myxococcales bacterium (assembly GCA_009692505.1). Classification (GTDB taxonomy): domain Bacteria; phylum Myxococcota_A; class Bradymonadia; order UBA7976; family UBA1532; genus SHZC01. The sequence continues at coordinate 24,566 of SHZC01000037.1, read as the reverse complement.
GCCGCGAGTGCGTATCGTTTGTATGAAGAAGCGTCACCATCGGCGTGGGTCCACCGCTCGCGTGTCCGGCTAAGGGCGCGAACGCGAGGGCAGCACCGGCCGCGATTGCCCCTCGTCGACTCAGGTTCATGGGGCTCCTTGGGGCGCGGGGGCTTGAGTTCGAATGCGGTCGTCCATCATGGGGGAGAGGGTCTCGCCTCGGGCGTGCACCTCGCGGAAATGCTGGGCGATGGCGTCGCGCATGAGGATCCCGGTCCGGCTTGTGGGCAGCTTCTCGGCGATGGCGCTCATCCATCCTGACTCGGCGAGATAGTCCGTCGTGCCGACCGCGTAGAGTGCGTCGCTATCGATCGGGAGAGATCCAATTTGCACGTCGGAGGCCGCTCCGGCGACGGCGTCAATGACGAGCCTCAGCCCCGAGAGCGGTTCGCCGTTCTTCTTGGCAATGAGATGAGCGACCTCCATGAGCTGGCCGCCGGTCATGGATACGACGACGAGCTCATTGTCGAAGGGCATAACCTCATAGACCGACGACAACCGCACGTCGCCGGCGTAGAGCGGCGCCCGGAGGCCGCCGTCGTTGGTGATGAAACAGTCGACCTTCAGGCCCTCTTGCGCGCGAAGACGAGCGAGCATCGCGTCGGCGACGAGCAGGCCGAGCGGGTTGCTCGGCTCACCCTGGGGCCCGATGTCAGCGGTCGACCGGACGAGGATCGCGGAGAGCTTTGCGCCGAGCTGTTCCCGATACCGCGCGACGACGGCGGCGACCTGTGGGTCGTCGGGGACCGAGACCCCAATCGGAGCGGGCCTTGCCGACGCGATGCCACTCGGCGGTTCCACCACGTGGGGCGCCGCGCCACAAGCCCCAAGCACCGCCGAGAGCGCCATCGCGAGCCAGGAGCGCCTGCTCTGCCGCGACCATAAAGAACCGAGTGACAATTCGAGACCCCGTGCCTTCGTGAGGGCCGACGATATAACAGAACACGACCAAGGTTGACGTTACCGACCGGCCTGAGTATCAGTGGTCGACTTTTCTTCGGGGGTACGGATGCGTCTGCGTGAACTCAGCGAAATGGTTCGTGAAATTTTGGAGACCGGGGCCGAGACGTTAATTGTCCCCAACAGCGACCACGCGCTGATTCAAGAGATCCAAAATCCGCAGATTGTCTATCGACCCATAAACGGTGCCGCGAAGAAGGATCCGCTCGTGCCGTGGATCGCGTTCTCGTTCACGCCGTTTCGCGGCCTGATTGAGCCGTTCAACATCTATCCGGGCCGGTTCTGGGCGATGGTGCGTATGCATAAGCAGCCGTCCGGGCTCCCCGAGATGATCTTTGTCATCGCGCGTGAGCTCCCGAGCGCGTCGACGCCGCTCATGCCGGATCTGGCCGTGAGCTTCAGCAACAGCCCGCGCATCGAGACGGTCATCGAGAAGGAAGGCAAGGAGCCGGCGATCCTGCGGTTCCTGCATCGAGGCGGCTTGACGGACGCGAGCGGGAACACCTTGGCTCCCGAGTACTGCATCCCGGGCATCACCGAGGCCCTGCCGGAGGGCGATGTCGAAGACGGCATCCCCGGCATCGTGGACCGCAAGGGCACGTCCATGATCTATCTGGGCGACCTGGTCTTCTACAATCAGTACCGCACGCCGGACCGCGCCAAGCTCCGGCACTTCATCCTCAACTGCGTGGCCGTGTCCGTCGTCGCCCGTTATGTCCGGGACATCGTCAAGAAGAGCCTCGCGACCGAGGCCGCTTCCTGATCAGTACTCGCGGTTCATGGGCACGACGTCGTCGTTGAGCTCCTCTACCGTCACGCGATACTTGAAGACCCGCTCGCCGGGGTTCGGGAAGCGGAGCGACTTGAGCAGACCGACGACGCAGCCGGGAAACTCGGACGCCGCCGGCACCGGGCCATCATACCCGGCGTGAAGGACCAGCCCCATCCGACCCACATAGGTGGTCAAGGTGAACGGCCCGCGGAAGGTATAGCGGTCGCGGCAGTCCTGAAACCGCTGGCGGTTGTGGGCCAGCACTTGGTAACCCCACGCGACCTCGGTCGGGCTCGACAGGCGGCGGCCAGGCTCATTCCAGCGGAGCGGGTAGGCGAAGCGGGCCTTGCCGCCGGCGGGGGGTGGAAACTCCAAGTAGCCGGCCGTGTCGGCGAGGCACTCCTCGGCGGTCAACTCGCCGAGGTCCGATCGGGTTACGAAGGCGCGTTCGACTCGACCGTTCGCCTTCACGGTCACCGTCAGCTGGACCTCACCGCTGACGAACGTGGCCCCGACTTGTCGAAAGCAGTTCTGGAACCCGTCCGCCTGCTCATCGAAGACGCGGCGAATGTCCTCCTCGCTCAGCGTGCCGGTCAGGTCCCCCTCACGGGTGTCCGGGGCCTCGGCGTGGCGGATGAGGTCGGGGTTCGTGGTCGCCTTGTTCGGGCCGCCGCAGCCCCCGAAGGTGGCCGTGAGGACAGCGGTTACGAGCGTATAAAAAGCTTTCATGGCGGAGAATCTAGCAGTACGCCGCGGGATGACCGTGGGCATTTATGAGCGTGGGCGACAAAGACGTCACGGTCCTGGTGCCCGTCTATAACGCCATGCCCCATTTGCACGCGACCTGGCGGAGCTTGAGGCGATCACGGGGCCTCGAGCTCGACTTCGTCTTTGTGGACGACGGGAGCACGGACGGGAGCCTCGCGTACCTGCGGGCCATCGCGCGCTGCGACCCTCGGGTCCGCGTGATCGCCCGCTCCAAGAATGGGGGCATCGTCTCCGCGCTCAACGACGGCCTCGCCGCGACGAACACGCCGCTCGTGGCCCGCTGTGACGCCGATGATCTGGTTCACCCCGACAGGTTCGCTCTCCAGCGTGAGGCGCTCTTGTCTATCGATCTAGACGTCTGTGGGACCGGGATCCGCTGCTTCCCGCTCGTCGGTCTCGGCGGCGGACTCTTGCGGTACGAGCGATGGCAGAACGGCCTCCTGTCGCACGACGACCTCATGCGCGACCGCTTCGTCGAGAGCCCCTTCGTTCACCCCTCCGTCATGTTCCGCCGAGCCGCCGTGCAGCGCGTGGGCGGCTACCGAGACGTCGGCTTTCCCGAGGACTATGACCTCTGGCTCAGGCTCGCCGAGGCCGGTGCTTGTTTCGGCAAGATCCCCCGAGTGCTGACCTATTGGAGAGACCACCCTCGCCGCCTCACTCGGACCGCGGCCTATTGCGAGGTGGATGCGGTCCTTCGCTGTCGGCTGAGCCACCTCGGCGTCTCGGCGGTGCCCCCTGGGCGGCCGGTCTTCATCGCCGGGACGGGGGACGACGGGAAGCGACTCGCGCGCCACTTGCCAGAGCACGGCTGGCCGCTGCAGGCCTTCCTCGACATCAGCCCGCGTCGTCTGGGGCAACGCATCGCCGGGGTGCCCGTGATGACCCTCAGCGACGCGCTACCGGCCATCGCCGCTCAAGGTGCGGTGGTGCTCGTCGCGCTCGGTGCCGAGGGCCGTCGTGGGGCTGCACGGGCCGAGTTGCTGAGCTCAGCACTGGTCGAACTCAGAGACTTCTTCTGCGTGGCCTGATGCGGTTAGTCAAGCAGCTTGACGAGTAATGCTGCCGCGCCCGTTCACTCCGACTTGCTGAAGAACATCCCGCCCACGGCCCAAGCTTTCCAGCGGAACTGGGCGAGCTCGTCGTAGGTGAACTCCTCGAAGTTGAACAGCCCGTCGACGTAGAAGGGGAGGATGGTGAGGATCATGACCCCGTCTCCCAAGCCGGCCCCCTCAACCGCGTCGGCCGCTTCGGGGATGGTGTACTCGGTCACGAGGCTCGGCGTCACATATCGCCACAACGGCTTGGGCGGGCCGAGCGCCGGCTCTTGGATGAGCACGAGGTTGGCGTGTGGGGGCGTGATGGGGCCCTCGAAGCCGTCGTAGACCCCCCAGCGGACCGTGCGGTCGTTCGTGAGAACGCCGTCGAGGCCGGGTGCCTGTACGAAAGGCGCGCCGACAAAGGGTGTGATGAGCACGCCCGCCTCGATGTCCCGCGTCTCCTGAATCGTGACGGACATCGGCGTATTGTCGGCGCTCGGCGTAAACGCGAGGCCGAAGAAGTAATACGTCACGTCCTGATCCCAGCCGTCGAGGCTCGGCATATTGCCCAGCGACAATGCCGGATCGAGCGCCACGGCCTGCGAGTCAATCTCCCAGAAACCCTCGGCGCCGAGGTTGAGTCGGGGCAGGACCGCGTAGTACTCCGGCCCACCCACCCCACCCAAGGGCGGGTTATCGAGATCGACGGGGATCGTTAGATCCATGGGGTGATCGAGGTTGACGTCCAAGCCGGCGATCTCCTGGCCGGGGCTCGCCGAGATGAAGCGACGCAGGCCCATTTGAACCGGGACGAGGTTCTGCCGCATGGACCAGTAATCGAGGAGGCCGTCCTCGAAGTCTTTCAAGACGGCGACGTCGATCTCCCCGGCCGTGGCGACAATGGCGAGCTCACCCGGTCGGGCGATGATCTCGAAGGGTCCGTCCTCCTTGAGCAGGCCACCTGGACCGGGGGGCGGCAGATCCGGCCGGTTGAACGGCGAGGAGTGCGTGGTCTCGATCACGATGATGTTCGTTCGGCTCTCGCGGTCCGGCTTGGGGATGAGATCGAGCCCGGAGACGACGCCGCGAAGGATGGCCGCGCGCACGCCGGGGGGAGGGGGGCCCATCTCTGACGTGTTGGGCGTCAGGTAGATCGTGATGTTTTCGACGAGGGCGTCTTCGATGGTGGTCACCTCGAAGCCCTCCTTCGCGGCGGTGATGTTCAGGGGGCCACGCAGTCCCTCCTCGGAGAGCACGGTCTGGCCTTGAGGATTGGTCAAGCGCATGACGAATGCGCCGGTCTCCTCGGAGAGCGCGAAGACGCTGACCTCATCGAGGGGCTGACCGGTCTGCGCGTGGTAGACCGTGACGTTGACCGCGCCGCGGATGGGATCACCCCAGACACCGCCGAACTGATTAACCGGATCGAAGTAGGTGAACCCTGCCGGGAGGACGTTTCGCGTGAGCGACGTGATGGCCCGGACATCGACCGCGCCGGGCGTATTCTGCGGCGTGCGGCCTTCGATGCGCGTCTCGTCGACGACGACGGCCTCGATGAGCGCCTGCCCGCCGAGGTCGATGACCGTGTCTGCGGAGAAGCCGGTGCCCGTCACGACGACGAACGTGCCGCCGGCGATCGCGCCATCATCCGGTCGAACGGCGATGACCTCGAGGGTCTGGAAGTAGGTATAGGCATCCGAGAGCGTCGAGGTGTCGCCGCCGTCTGTCGCCCGGACGTCGACGCTGCCGACGTCCCCGGGGGGGATCTCGCAATCGAGTTGATTTCCATCGATGAAGTCGCAGTCGAGGGCGCGGCCATCTTCGAGCGTGACCTCGGTCGCGGCCGAGAAGCCGGCGCCGACCACGCGCACGCGATTGCCGCCTTCGACCGGCCCCGATGAAGGGGAGAGGCCCAAGAGCGCGAAGCCCGCGACGTCCGCATCGAAGTAGAGGAACCCGCCCGGCAGGGTGACGACGCCGTTCTGGTTCGTGACGGTGACGTCGACAAAACCGGCGGCGGGCGCGGCGGGCGAGGAGAAGGTCAAGGAGGTCTTCAGGTCGTTGCCTTCGACCGCGCCGACCGCCAGATCGCCGAACGTCACGACGCTGTCGAGGGTCAGGCCCGCGCCGCGCAGCTCGATGGCCGTGCCGCCACTGATGGGCCCGGCGGGTGGCAGGATGGCGGAGACATCGACGGCCTCGTAATAAAAGACGCCGCGTTCGAGCCTCGCCATGCCGTTGAAGTTCGAGACCTCGACGTCGGCCGGTCCGGCCACACCCGGAGGTGCCGAGACGAAGAGGCTGCCGTCGGCCTGGGCGACGGCGTCGGGTGCGTCCACGCCGCCGATCTTCACCCGCGTCCCGTCCAGCAAACCCGTGCCTCGGATGACCAAGCGAAGGCCGCCTCGAACGGGGACTCGACTCGGCTCGACGACGGTGACGCTGACCACCTCGTAGAAGCTGAAGGCCTCGACGAGCAGAGACTGGTCGACGGCGTCAGGTCCGGCGAACGGGTCGTTCGAAGGCTGGATCGCCAAGACGTGAGCGCGGCCGACGACATGGGGCGGCGTCACACAATGCGCGCGGTTGATCGACTCGACGACGAGGTCGAGGCAGGGCGTCTCGTTGTCGAAGAGGATCTGCAGCTCCGGCCCGAAGCCGGTGCCGATGATCTGCATGGCCGTGCCCCCCGTGCTCAGCCCGCGATTCGGGATGAGAGAGTTCAGCGCGAGGGCCTGCCGCACGACGTCCCCATCGGGGATGATGATGGGCGGAATGTCGCTGAGGCCGTCGGACCCCGTTTCGGCGTCAAGGGCCGGGTCTGCCCGATCGGTGTTTTCGCCGGAGTCGGCCGCGAGGTCACCGATCAGGCCGTCTCCACCACCCGCGCTCGCACCATCTGCTTGCTGCAGGCGGTCCGCGCTCGGGTCCGGAGAACAGGCGCCCAAGACGAGCGCCGCGAAGAAACACAGTCCGAGTCCAGCTCTACGCTGCATGCCGATTGCTCCTTGCCGCCCGTGGCGACCGCTCAGCGTACTTCTTCACCGGTCTCGGGGTCGACCACGTTGAGGTTGAGGCCTCCAGGGTAGCCGTAAGAGACGTACTGATCATAGCCGTAGACGATGACCGAGACGGGCAGGTCGGACAGGATGAAGTGGACGCCGTCGCCGATCGGGAACCGGGCGATCTGCCATGTCAAGCCGTCGCCTACGGGCTCCCAGGGCACCGGCAGGATGTCGTTGTCGAAGTCCACGTTCGCCGCGACCGGCGCGATGATCGACACATAGTCGAAGGCGTATTTATCCGGGGCGAGGAAGACGAAGTCCTCGCGGAATTGGTTGATCGGGACGGCCATGATCATCGAGGGGTCGCCGGTGCTCGCGTCGCCGGGCTCGACGGCGTTTCGGAGGTTGGGCTCGGGTGCCTGCTCGCTCGCGAGGAACTGCCCGACCATGATCGGCTTGTCGCTGATGATCTCGAAGTGTTCGCGGCTGCCGAACTCGAACCACTGGCCCCGGCCGAGCACCGGGATGGCGGCCTGGGGCGGTACCGTCTCGACCTTCGTGTCGTCGTTGACCGCCAAGATGCGCCAGTAGTCGTGCTCAAGACCGCGGTCGAAGCTCTTGGTCGCGACGTAGTTCTTGCCGAGGGTGTCCACCGGGAAGAGCTGCTCCTCGAGGTGGTCGGCGCAGCAGGTGTTGAGGCGGGCGTCGTTGCAGCTGTAGTTGTCGCGGCAGGGCACGTCGCGTTTGTACTCACAGACGCCGAGGCCTGTCGCGGCGTTCACCTCGACGCAATGGTTGGTATTGGGCGCGTTGGCGGCCTCGCTGCCGCCGAAGACCACGACATCCCCATCGGCCACGACGTGGGAGCCCGTCAGGTCGGCCCCCGGCGCGTTCGTCTCGATGTTGAGGACCTCGAACTGCCGCAGCTCAGCCGTGAACGTCTCGCCGGGCATAAGCGCGGGAATGTTGCCCACGCCCGGTCGCGTCGGGGCGGTCACCGTGACGGACACGGACGTCGGGCGATCCGGGTCGATCCCGACCACTGTGAGGTACCCGCGCAGTCGATCGAAGCTCTGCTCGCGGGTCATGATGTAGTACTCGTCGCCGAGCACGTGGCTGGGCAGCAGCAAAGAGGCGTCGTTGCTGAAGACGCCCTCGTTCTCCAGCGGGTTGAACTGGTACGCCACGATGGGGATCGAGCTCTGCACCCGGAAGGCCCGCATCGCGATGATCGTGCCGTCGACGTCGCGCCTGGGCAGGTTGAAGACCTGAAGGCCTAAGGGGGGCACCACGGCGGATTCGACGAACTGCGGATCGGGTCCGCCCTCCCACATGAAGACCGAGACCTCGCCGGTGAACTGTGGATGGGGGTTACTGACGACGACCGAGAACTGCTCGGCGGCGGCGTCGAGGAAGCCGGTCTCGCCGCCGGGGACGAAGGCGTTGTCGAGGTCGACGGCCCAGTAGTCGCAGCCGATGTTCGACTTCACCTTTTCGCTGAGTTCGCAAATGGGGGTGCACACGCCTCGGTCGCACGTCCGGGCGGTGTTGGCGCCGCTACAGTTCTCGGAGAACTCGAAGCCCCGACCGTCGGCCCGACACTTGACGACGATTTGGTCACCCGAGCACCGTTTCTCGTCGGCGGTGCAGACCTCGGCGGTGCAGATGGCCGCGCCGTTGTCTTCGATGCACCCGCTCGGGCAGGGCGACGAGATGAAGCCCGTTCCGTCGGCATTGCAGACCTCAAGAACGTCGGCTGAGGCACAGCGCGTCTCGTCGGGTAGGCAGACCTGGATGGTGTTGCACGCACCGTCGGTGCAACTCTGGGAGGGGGGACAGGGGTCGTCCGACTCAAAAGCCCCTTCGCGACAAATCTCGGGCAGAGCGGCGTCACTGCACCGACGTTCACCCGGCTCGCAGGCCGGTGGCCCGGCCCCATCCGATGCCCCATCCGATCCGTCAGCGCCAGCCGCACCGCCGAGGTCGGAGGGCGTGGCCGGCGGCGATTTCGCGTCGCAGCCCACGATGAAGAGAGAGACGATTGAAACTGCGCCGAGCGCGAGGAGCCTGCCGTTTATCCACATACCATCGCTCGATCAAGGCCGTTGCTGCGTGGCCTGTGTATCCAAGGAACGAGGGCGCGGTCAACGCGCATGGCCGCAGCATCGCCGAACAGGCGCACGAGACGAAGAACGAACATTTCGCTGCTTGGCCGATCTTGCGCGTCGCCATGCTCGTGTTGATACTGACGGCGGTTTCTGGTCAGGAGTTTCATGTCGAGCGAAGATTTCTCGGCCGAGGCGCTTCTCGGCGTCGTCATTGATGACCGATTCCAGATCCTCGAGAAGCTCGGTGAGGGCGGGATGGGGGCCATTTACAAGGCCCGTCAGCTCAGCGTCGACCGGGTTGTCGCGCTGAAGATCCTCCTTCGGGACCAGAGGGGGGATCCGATCTCGGTCGAGCGGTTCCGGCACGAGGCCTACTTGGCATCGCGGCTGAAACACCCCAACGCGATCGTCATTCACGACTTCGGTCAGACGCCCGACGGCCTCTTGTACATCGCCATGGAGTTCCTCGGCGGTGAGACCCTGAAGCAGCGATTGCGGCGGGTCGGCACGATGAAAGTCGAGGCGGCCGTCAAGATCATGAATCAGACGCTCCGCACGATCGCCGAGGCCCACCGAATGGGCATGGTTCATCGCGACCTGAAGCCCGACAACGTCTTCCTGACCGACATCGACGGGGACCGCGACTTCGTCAAGGTGCTTGACTTCGGCATCGCCAAACTGACGGCCGTGCAGGATGGCGTCGAGGGCTATCAAGGCGGCTTGACGATGGCCGGCAAGATCTACGGCACGCCCAATTACATGAGCCCGGAGCAGATCCGTGGCAAGCCCGTCGAGCCGCAGTCAGACCTCTACTCCCTCGGCGTGATCTTCTACGAGTTGGTCACCGGCCGGCTGCCATTCGTGGCCCAGACGCCCGTCGAGGTCATGATGATGCACCTCCGGGACAATCCCCCGCCGCTTCACGAGGCGCGCCCGGACATCTCGCTCGAGCTGGAGAGGACCGTCCTGCGGGCCCTCGAGAAGGACCGACGGGCCCGGTATCAATCCGCTGACGAGTTCATCGAGGCCCTCGAGAACTACAAGTTCAACAGCGGCTTTTACGGCGCGCCGGCCCAGCTCGCGGCGCGCGCGGTGCGGCCCACGCCGGCCATTGGCTACGCCCAGCCGAGCCTTGGTCCAGTCGCATTGGCCGGCCCTGAGGTCGAGGAGCGCCTCTTCGACCCGGCCGACGATGAGTCACCCGATCAGAGCTTCGACGGCTCGGCCGATCTGACGGGAGTCGGGGCCGCGGCACCGCGCGTTCACGAGGAGCAAACGTTCCTCGAGATGGGCGATGAGCATCTGGGCCCGACCGGCGGCGAGGCGAAGACGTTTTTCGAAGAGGACGACGCAGGCTCCAGCCAGGATATCGACGACGACGACATGATGTCGAGCATCGGGGGTCGAGCTTCTCGCTCCGTCGTGCCCGAAGGGGCCCAGCGAGCTGCGACTCTGCCGAAGAGCGAAGAGCCGACCATGCTCGAGCTCGACGATAACGAGGTCATGGACGTCGAGCCGTCCCGGATCGTGCAGCTCGCGTCCATTTCACAGTTCGACAAGGTCTCCGACCTCAAGGCCACGAGGACAGGTCTTGGCCCTCCGGCGAGCCTGCCGCCGCCCGCCGTCCCCCGTCCCAGTGCCGAGAAGCGCACGCTCATGGGTCATGCGGCACTTCCATTGGCACCTCCGGCCCCGCGTCCGCCCGCCCCTCCGGCCCCTCCGGCCCCTCCGCCGTTCGCCAACGTCGCCGAGGCCCGGGTCGCCCCCCCGCCGCAGTCCGGCGCGGCGAGCCCCCGGGTGCTCACCGATCTCCCCGTGCTCAAAGCCCCGCCAAGGGAGCTCAATCCGCGACCGACAGTCGTAGGGCTCCCGGTGTCGGGCCCGGTGCAGGGGCGGTCGTCGGTGGGCAAGGTTCTCGCAATCGTCGTTGCCATCCTGCTCGCCGCCGCGGGGGCCGTCGCGGTGGTCATCTTTGCGAAGCTCGGCAGCGACGGACCTGCGGTTGTCGCCCCGAGCGGCCCGCCCAAGCTCATCATCCAATCCGACCCGACCGCAGCCGAGATCTTCGATCGCAACCTCTTCGTCGGCGAGACGCCGTTCGACCGGATCGATGTCCTTCGCGGAGAACCGCACTCTCTACAGATCGTCAAGGGAAGTCGGACGTTCAGAGCACGGGTGAGTGAACGAGCCGGCGATTCCTGGGTCTTCGTGAAGCTCCCCGACACCTCGAGCGGTGAGCTGGGCGGGGCCCTCGTACAGTCGGACCCCCCCGGAGCGACCGTTCGAGCGGACGGCAAAGAGGTCGGCCGCACCCCCTTGACGTACCTCGGCTCGGCGGCGGCCACAGTGCAGATGACCTTTGAACTCCCCGGATTCGCGCCCCAACAGCAGTCGGTGATCCTCGATGCGGCGGTTCTGGAAGTGGCCGTCAAGCTGAGCAAACCGTAATGGATCACCGCGTTGACGCGCTTTTGACCCTCGACTACCGTCCCGCCGCGCTGGCGGCCCAGATGCCCCACCGGAGAGCGCAAACCGGAGAGCGGAGAAACTGCGTGACAATGCCTCGATGGATGATGCTCCTCGCCCTCAGCGTGGCGATTACGACGCCCGCGCTGGCGGGGCCGGTCGAAGACGCCAAGGCGATGGCCGATGAGGGACGCACGCTCTTGGACCAGGCTCAGAAGCTCAAGGCCGAGAAGAGGACGGACGGCCTTACGCAGGGGCTGAAGAGGTATGCCCGCGCATATCTGCTCATCACGGGCCGCAAACTCCAGAACGACGCGCCTGACCTCCTCCAGGAGATCAGCAATCGAATCGCCCAGGCGAGCGCGATGCCCGAGGTCGTCAAGCTCCGCGAAGACCTCTTGGCTCGGGCAGTCCAAGCGGCCGTCGACGGCAAGCTCACCGACGCTTACGACCACCTCGCGAGTCTGCGTGACCTCGACCCCAGGGACTTGGCCGTCGAGTACGCGATGAGCGTCGTCGGCCAGCGGATGAATCAGTGAGGGCCGCGATGAACATGCACTACATGCGAGCGATCTGTGCGGGACTCTGCCTCTCTGTGCTCGCGGCCTGTGGTGGCGGTCCCATCTCGCTGACGGGGCGCGTCCTGGATCAGAAGGGCGCGCCGGTCGCGAAGGCAGAGGTCTTCACGGAGCCGGAGACCGACGTCGTCATGACCAATAATCGCGGCTTCTTTACTCTTCGGCAGCGCCTCAACGACTCAGGAGAAGCCGAGGCCATCAAGTCGGGCGACTACAAGATCAAGGTCCGGAAGTTCGGCTTCAACGACGCCGCCTTTGCGGTCAAGATTCAGGGCGGGCCGACCAAGGTCCCCGACCTGGTCCTTAGCCCGCGTACACCCGACATCAATGAGACCGCGCCTGATCCAACCTTGGAGAAGGTATTTCAGAACGACGACATGTCGACGCCGGTTCAGGGAAACTGACATGTCACTGTATAAAAACATCCAACGATTGATGATTGTCTCGGCTCTGATAACGCCAATCTCGGCCTGTAAGGACAAGGTTCCTGAGGTACAGGTTCAAGAAGAGGTCTTGCTCAACGTCACGACGGTCGACCTGCAAAGCAAACCTGTCGAGAACGTACGTTTCTATATCAACAGCAAGAAGTTCGGCATTACCGACTTCGAAGGTCGGTTCCAGGGGCGTTTTCCGGCAAAAAATGGCGACACGCTGACCTTCAACGTCGAGGCCCCGGAAGGCTATACCGTGCCACCGACGCCCGATCAGAGCCGGTGGCAGGTGAAGATCACCTATCCCACCGACGGGCGGCCGCTCCAGATTGACTTTCGGGCCGAACTTCAGCGCCCCCAGCGCGATTACCTGCTCATGGTCCGCACCGGAGCGGCAGGCACGCCGGTTCGCGTAAACGACGTGGTCATCGGCACGGCCGGGGCCAACGGTGACGGGCTCCTGAAGACTGCGGGTGTCCCAGGGATGCAGTTCATCGCTCAGGCCGGCGCGTTTACGTTCAAGGGCACGTTCTCGGAGGACGACGAGGTTTATCTTCTGTCGGCGACCCGGAGCGGGCCTGTCACTGACGGTGCGCCGGGTGCCGCCCCCCCGCCGGTCGAGGCCGTCGCAGCCGTTGGCTCGGAGGCACCGGGCCTGCCGAGCGAAGCCCTGCCGAGCGAAGCCGTGCCGAGCGAAGCTGCGCCGAGCGAAGCAGCAGTTGAGGTCGCCGTCGCGCCCCCCCGACCAGTCCAGGAAGATCCATTCCCGGCCGAAGCGGCGCCCATGCGTAAGGCGCCCGAGGAGCGGGTCGCCGCAGCAAGGAGGCCCGAGCCTGTGGACGAACTGATTGACGAGCCCGCGCTGCCCGAGCCCGCCCGTCGGGAGCCGGCCGAGGCGGCCCCGCGCGCGCCGAGAGAAGAAGCCGCGCCGGCGATCGATGACATCCTCGCACCTTCAGAGCCCGAGCCTCCCGCGCCCGTCGCGGTGACGCCTCGGTCGCAGGCAGTCCGGGAGCAGGCCGCGCTGCCTTCTGGCCTCATGGACGATGACGGCACGACCGTCGATCCCAGCGTCGCCAAACGAGGCGCGACGGCGATGGGTGAGGGTGGACCCTCGGCGGCGACGATGTCCCGCGAGGAGATCGACACGAAGCTCGAGGACATTCAGGGGCGTTTGGGTCAGAGCAAGGTCCTCAACCGAAGTGATGTCGAGTTCCTCGGTCAAATCGACCGGACCCACCCAGGATACTTCGAGGCCCACCGGCTCCTCGCGGACTACCACTACAAGAGCAAGGACTATAAGCGCCAAGCCGAAGAGCTTGAGGTCGCCACATCAAGCGGCAGATACAAGCGGGATCCGACCATCCTGCTGTCGCTCGCCAAGTGCTACGGCCGGGGCAACAACTACCGCAAGGCGCTGAGCACGATGCAGCGCGTCGAAGAGAACGGGCGCAACCTGCCCGCCGACCAGAAGTCTGACGCCTACCGATTTCATGCCGAGATGTATGAATTCGAGTTCCAGCGACAGTATAACGACGACGCAAAGAAGGCCAACGCGACCCTGCTCGACAAGGCGATCTCCCAGTGGGAGCGCTACGAGACGTTCGTCCGGGCCGTAGATCCCAGCGGTGTTTCCCACGCGAAGTCGAAGGTCTCGAAGCTGACCGAGTTGAAGAACGGACTCGAACTCTGATTTCTTGCCTTACATCGAGTCACGGCCGTCGCCTCGCGTTGAGCTTGGCCGTGGCCTTGAGTCCCGCCTGCACCCGCAAGATGGCCCCGGTCGACGACGGCACGCCGGCCGCGCCCCGCTTGGATGTCTCCTCGGACCGGACGGCCATTCGCCAGAGTTGGCTCCTCGCGCTGGCCAAGGACGCCTCGCCGCTCGTCAGCCTCGCGCAGTCCAACGAAGGCTGGGGTCGCTTCTTCCTGGGTGAAACCGAGGCGGCCCGGGTCGCGTTTGAGAAGGCTGCGGCGAACGCGAGCCCCGATGACCCCGTCCGGATCGCTTGGGCTCGCGCTGAGCTCGAGCTCGCGGCGGCCCATCACGGCCTCGGTCGCGTTGTTGCGTTGGCGACGCCGAAGCTCATGGCCGCTCAGTCGAACCAGGGTGACCCTGAGATGGCGGCATGGCGGGCCTACATCTCGGCGCGCGCCGCGTCGACACTGGGCGAGGCGCCCGACGCCCATCTGGCCCGGATTCCCCAAACGACGAGCGCCGCCGCTTTTCGGGACGCGATTAAACCTGGCGCCCCCGGCTCGGTGGCCGCCTTGCTTGCCGGTCGGGCCGATGGCGTAGGCGCTGCCCTGCCCTCGGGCGCGACCTCAGCGTACGCTGAACGGCTCAATGTACGGGCACTGTTCGCCGCGGGCCAAGACGCCGAGGCACTCGCGCGGTGGTCGGCCATCGACACCAAGGTCGCTGATGTCTCGCTCGGCGAGGGCTCCGACGGCCTCGCGCTCTGGGATCCCGGCCTCGCCGGTCTGGGTGAAGTTGTGCACGCGGTTCGGGCGGCCCGGGCGTTAGACAAAGCAACAGGGTGGGGGACCTTCACCCGAGCGCAGGCACTCCTGGCCTCGGGCCGTGCGGCGGTGGCCGTGCCGGTCCTTGAGGCCCTGATCGCCGCCCCGCCGACTGACGACCCGCCGCTCTCCCTCCTCGTCCTCGGAAGCGCGCTGAGCCGGTCCGACGTCATCCTCGAGGCGAGGGCCCTCCTCGTTCAGGGTTGGTCCGCGCTCGGTGATAAGGCCAAAGCCAAGGGCCACCTCGACGCGCTCCCTTCAGACTCGATCGCTCATCGAGTCCTCCAGGCTTGGGCCGCACGTCACCTGGACCCTAGCCTCGACGTGGAGGTCTTCCCGGCTGACCGGGCCATCTTGGTGCACGCGGTGACCGCGGAGCTCGATGAGCTCGGCAAGGCTGCGGCCGGGGCGGCTGATCTCGCGGCCCTCGGACTCGTGGACCGCTACGTCGATTCAATCGAGCGACGGTTCGCCGAGCTGTGCAGCGAGGGTGGGCGCCCCGAGTTGGCACTCAAGCATCTTGAAGCCGCCGAGGACAAAGCCAATTCCATGACCCTCTCGCCGCGCAATCGCGTCTCGTCGCTGATGGCGGCGGCCTCACAGAATGTTCGCATCGGCCGCCCCAGGGTGGCATTGAAGTACCTAACGCGCCTTTCGCCACACCTGCCCGCCGTCGACGGGGCTTCGGAGATGCTTCGAGATCTCCTTACGCTCGTCGCCATGGACCAGGAAGGCGGAGCCACGACCGGTCAGTGAGCCCTGTTCGCTGTGTTTAAGGAGCCGGAACAGCCATGTTCTTTCGTCGTTTGACTCTTCGCCTCGCCCTACTTCTCAGCCTCCTGTCCGCGTCGATGGCCCACGCGCAGTCGACGTTTCGATACCCGGAGGATACGCGGCCGTCGTCGCTCCTGCCGTTCTTCGCGGAGGACATGAGCGCGGTACGTATGGTCGAGCTCCTCTTCGACCCCCTCATCATCAAGAACAAGCGGGGTGACTTCGAAGGGGCTCTCGCCGCCTCGTGGAAGGTCGACGAGGACCAGGGCGGCATCAAGTTCGTGCTGCGTGAAGGCGTGAAGTGGCACGACGGCTCGCCGTTCGTCGCCGATGACGTCGCGTTCACCATTCAGGCGGCGCAGGACCCCAAGACGCTGTTCAACGGGCGGGGCAAGTTCAATTTCATCCGCGAAGTTCAGGTCGAAGGCCAGTTCGGCGTTCACGTATTCTTTGACCGCCCGATCCCGGATGCAGAGAGCCGATTCCTCTTCAAGATCATTCCCAAACACGCGTTTTCGAGCACGGCGATTACGCGCAAGGACAAGTTCGTTCGGGAGCCCATCGGTACGGGCCCCTTCAAGCTCAAGAAGGGCGGCTACAGCCTCCGCAGCATCGCGCTCGAGGTGCACAGCGACTACTGGAAGCCGTCCAAGATCAGCGAAGTGCTGATGCAGCACACGCCTGACAAGTCCATGCAGATCAGCCTCCTTCAATATGCTGGAGGCAAAGCCGGCGTTCAGGCGGTGATTTTCCTCCCACCAAAGAACATTCCGATTTTCGAGAACAATGATCTTGTCGTGCTTGAGCCCTATCACACCATCTCGTGGTGGTACATGGCCTACAATCACACGAACAAGGCGCTCGCGAATCAGGCCGTGCGGCAGGCCATCGCGCTGGCGATTGACCGGCAAGAGCTTCTCGAGGCGCACCTCGGCCGGGGCGACATCCTCAGCGGGCCGTTCACCGAGTCGAGCCCGTTCTACAACTTTCAGGTCGAGCCGACCGGAGTGGACACCGAGCGCGCCAATCAGATCCTCGAGAGCGCGGGCTGGAAGAAGAAGGGCGACGTTCGGGCCAAGGGCAGTGTCAAGCTCGACTTCGAGTTCGTCATGGACAAGGAGCTCGCCAGCAACCAGGCTTTGTTCCTCGGCATCCAGTCTCATCTCAAGAAGGTCGGGATCACCGTCCGTCCCACCTATGTCGACCACGCTCGATACCGGGATCAGGTGTTCACACGTCGGAAATTTGATCTGACGCTCAACATCTGGTCATTCGAAGAGGTCGAGGACGTGTATCCGCTCTTCCACAGCAAGGGCGCGATCAACTTCATCGGCTTCAACAACTCTGATGTTGACACCTTGCTCGATACCGCCCGTGCCACGCGAGATTACAAGAAGTACAAGGAGCAGATGAAGCAGCTTCACGCCCTGCTGGCCATGGAGCTGCCGTACTTCTTCCTGTGGTCACTCGATATCTACTCGGGCATCTCAAAGACCGTGAAGAGCGTCTACATCCAGCCTTATTACTACTTCACCTCGTTCGCTGAGTGGGGATTGTCGCCTTGAGTCGAATGCTCGCGCTGTTGGCGGTTACAGCGCGGCGACTCGGTGCCGCGCTCGTCTTGCTCATCGGCGCGAGCTTCCTCATCTACATTACGATTCGTTCGGCACCCGGCGACGCCGTCGACGCCATCACGCCGATGGGCACGCCGCCCGAGATCAAGGCTCAACTCGCCGCGGAGTTCGGACTCGATGTTGATCCCGTCACCGGCTATGGTGCTTGGCTCAAGCACTCCATCGTCGGGGACTTTGGCGAGTCGCTCGTCATTCGTCCGGGCGAAGAGGTGATGGCTATGGCCGCGCCGCGCTTCGCCAAGAGCCTCCTGCTTGGGGGCTCGGCCCTGTTCCTGTGCCTGGCACTTACAATGTTGCTCTCAATCCTTATGGGCGAGCCGACCGTTCGCCATCAGGGCCTCACCGGCTTTCTTTACTTTGTCACGGCCGCGCCGTCGTTCGTGGCCGCGGTCTTCTTCACTCAGGGCGTGAATGAGTTTGTTCGGGGGGTCGTCGAAGGCTCAGGGTACGAGACGCCCCCGTGGTACCCCATTCCCATCTCCACCGAGTCTGTGATGCCTTATTTCTTTGCCGGCATTGTGTTGGTCATCGGCGACGGCTTGTTCATGGACATGCTCAACGGCATACGCGCCGAGATTTTGGCCGTTCGCAACTCGCAGTTCATCGCCGCGATTCGGGCGAAGGGCGCTTCGACCCTCCCGCACATCGCAAAGAACCTGATCGTACCCGCCGTGTCGGCGTATGTATCGAGGTTGCCTCTTGTCCTGGGCGGAGTCGTCATTGTGGAGTACGTCTTCACGCTGGATGGCGGCGGGTACATGCTCTTGGAAGCGTCCAAGCAGCGCGACTTTCCCGTCGTCGTCGGCCTCAGCGTCCTCTTCACGGCGTCCATCATCGTGCTCAACCTCGTGGCAGACGTGATTCGAACGGTCGTTGACCCCCGTGAGGTCGCGCGTGGAGGGTAAGTCGCATCAGCTCGGGCTCTGGCTCAGCGGTCTCGTGGTCGCCGCCGTGATGCTTTTGGGCCTGGTCGCTCCGTTCGTCCCCTATGACGCGGCCGATGCCGTCTCGTATGACCAGATCCTTGTCACGCCAAGCTTCGCGCACCCCCTCGGCACGGACGCGCAGGGCCGAGATGTCGCCATCCGCCTCCTCAAGGGTACGGAGGCCTTCTTTTTCCCCGGTCTCGGCGCCGCGCTCGTCTCCGTGATCCTCGGCGCCATCTTTGGCGCGATCGCCGGGTACTCAGAGGGCCTGCTTCGGTCTCTCGTCTTAGGCTTCCTGCACCTCATAGACACCCTGCCGCGCCTCGTGTTCATCATCCTCGTTTGCACCATCCGAGACCCAAGTATCCCGCTGATTGCGAGCGTCACGGCAGTTCTCTTTGTGCCTACGGTCGCCACAGTGGTCCGGCAGAAAGTAGAGACGCTGGCATCGGAGGATTATATCCTCGCACACCTCGCCCATGGATTTCGTGCTGTCCATGTGCTCGCCTATCACATCCTGTGGCTTCAGTGTCGACCGCTTTTGGTTCGTCAGGGCGCGTTTGTGTTTGGGTATGTGCTCTTCGTGGAGACAGGCCTCTCCTATCTCGGAGATTACGGCGTTCAGGAGCCCGACCCATCCTGGGGCAACATGGTCGCGCAGGTTCGAGATCTCGCCGGACTGAGCCCTTGGCCATGGCTTGTGCCGTCGGCCGCGATCGTCGCGACCATCTCTGGCTTTCTGGCCTTCGGCAACATCGTCGCGGCCCGGGGCGAAGAGGTCGTTCGATGAGCGTGACTGATCCAGCCGGGCCGCTGCTCCGCGTGACTGATCTCGTGATCGAGTTCGACACCCCCGCCGGGCGCCGCCGGGTTGTCGATGGCGTGAGCTTCTCGGTGGGCGAAGGCGAAGTGCTCGGCATCCTCGGTGAGTCCGGGAGCGGCAAGACGATGTCGACGCTCGCGGTGCTCGGCCTCGTTCACGGTCGCCCGGGCGTCGTGGGTGGTCAGATTGAGTTGCGTCTGGGCGAGGAGCGGCACGCCCTGCTCGACGGTCTGCCGGAGATGCTCTCGCCCGGTTCCGTAGCGGGGAGCGTTCGCAAGGACGACCGCCGTTGGGAACGCCACGTCCATCGCCGAATGCGCGGAATTTGGGGTCGCGGCATGACCGCCGTCTTTCAGAATCCCAAGCACTCTCTGGACCCCCTCATGACGATCGGCCGGCAGCTCGAGGAGTCGGTTCGACTCTCCGAGCCGCACCTCCGCCCCGATGCTGCCGGTACTCGGGCGATTGACTGGCTGGCGAAGGTCAAGCTCACCGACCCGGCGCGCGTTCACAGGAGCTATGCGCACGAGCTCTCGGGTGGCATGTGTCAGCGCGCGATGATCGCCATCGCCATCGCTCGACTTCCGCAGCTGCTCATCGCCGATGAGCCGACCACCGGGCTTGACACGACGGTCCGCGCCGAGATCGTCGAGCTCTTTCGCGACCTCATGCACGATCGGCAGCGCGCGATGCTCTATATCTCGCACGACATTCGGGAGGTTCTCTATCTCGCCGATCGCGTCATGGTCATGCGGCAGGGACGCATCGTGGAGGAGGCTTCGGCGAGTGATCTCGAGCGCGGAGTCGGCCGGCGACATCCCTACACGGCGACCCTTCTTCAAGCCGCTGATTTGCCGGTCGGAGAGGCCGCATGAGCCCGCCGACGACCCCGGTCCTCG
Organism: Myxococcales bacterium; assembly: GCA_009692505.1. GTDB lineage: Bacteria > Myxococcota_A > Bradymonadia > UBA7976 > UBA1532 > SHZC01. The sequence goes on along the minus strand of SHZC01000037.1, from coordinate 4,820 downwards.
TCAGGGCTCGAGGCCTGATCAAGACCTTCGGCGGCACGGGGCTGCTTCGACGAAACGCGCCGACGAGGGCGTTGGACACGGTCGATCTGGACATTCATGTCGGTGAGATCGTGGCCCTCATCGGGGAGTCCGGCAGCGGCAAGACGACGCTGGGCAAGGTGCTGCTGCGGCTGACCACCGTCGATGCCGGCACGGTCTCGTTTGACGGGCTCGACGTCTTTGCCGCCGATCGGAAGTCACTTCGGTCGCTGCGGCGAAGCTTCCAAATGGTCTTCCAAAATCAGAGCGCGAACCTGCATCCTCGGATGACCGTTCGGGAGATGCTCGACGAGTCGCTCCGCCTCCATCGTCCGGAGCTTTCGGGCGACGAGCGACTGAAACAGGCCGACGAGCTCTTGAGCCGGGTAGGCCTGCTGCCCCGGGCCCTTCAGCGACCGGGCAGTCTGTCGGGCGGCGAGCGTCGTCGCGCTGGCCTCGCGCGGATCCTGGCGACACGGCCCAGGCTCATTGTCGCTGATGAGCCGACCAGCGGGCTCGACGCGGCGATCAAGCAGCAGATGATCGTCTTGCTTCGGGAGCTGAAGGACGACGCGCTCGCCTATCTCCTTATCAGCCACGATCTCAGCCTCGTCCGGAAGATCAGCGAGCGGGTGATGGTCATGCTCAAGGGCCGGATCATCGAGCAGGTGCCCGCCGCGCAACTCGGTCATGCGGTGTTCCATCACCCCTACACCGAGAAGCTCATCCGGGCGTCAGACCTCCTCGACGACGAGGCCGGCATCGGCCGGGAGCGTCGGGATCTGCATACGATGCCTCCGATCGCTGCCAACGACGCAGGGTCTACCGGAATTCATCTCGGCTGCGTGCACGTCAGCGATTGCCAAGTTGCGGCCGGATTGGGCATCGTGGAGCGCTGTCAACGTGAACGCCCTACGCCGGTGAGCGTCGCTGTGGGCCACTGGGTTGCCTGCTTCGCCGCGCCCCCTCAAACGGAGACTTGCCCGTGACCCCAGTCCTGAAATCGGTTGCTGCCCCTGTGGCCCTCGTCGCCTTCGGCTTGGCCCTCGTCGCTTTCGCTCCGGTTGAATGCGCCGCCGATGAGCCCCCGTCCGAGGAGGGCTCGGCCGATGACTCGTCCGGCGGGTCCTTCGAGGAGTCGCGGGAGCAGGGGATCTTGTACTTCAAGAAGGAACGCTACAAGCAGGCCAAGGTCTCGCTCGACCGCGCGTACAAATCCAAAGGGGGCGACAAGGACTTCGGCACCGTCATCCATCGGGGACGAGCGGCCTTCAAGCTCCTCATCCTCGAGCAGGCTTTCCAGATGGCCGACAAAGCCCAGATCCTGGCGGGCGAGGACGCGCGCAAGCTCCGCGCCTTGGAAGATTGGACCACCGAGATGAAGACCCTCTTTGGTGGGGTGACCATCAAGGCGGCACAAGGCGAGACGAACTCCGAGGGGCGCGTCTTCCTCGAGGCGAAGACCGGCATCATCAACAAGGAGAAGAAGCAAGCGTTCCTCTCCATTCGGGAGCGCTTCCGAACGACGGATGTGCAGGTGCCCACGACCATCTACCTGCCCTTTGGCGAATACACCGGGAATAATGTTCCCTTCGCGATCGTCGAGGGAGAGCCCGCTCCGACCGTCGAACTCTTTCTGCAGGTCGTGCGCGGCAAAGAGGGGGATGACTCCGACCTTCTCCTGTACGCGGGCATCGGTGGCGCCGTCGCGGTCGCCGCCAGCGTCGCCGCCTTTTTCCTCTTCTCAGATGACCAAAAGCCACGGACCGAGCAGCAAGCCCGCTTGGTCTTTCAATCGCTGACGGAACGAAAGCCATGAACACCCCAAGCCGTTTCTTCTGCATCGTCGTTGGTCTCGCCTTGCCCATCTCCGCGCACGCTGAGGTCAGCACGCCACGGCAGCTCGCTGACCGCCCGTCCGCGCACTGCCAGGCCCCCCGATGGTCGCCGGATGGTACGCAGCTCGCCTATGAGGTCTACGACCCCAGCAAGGACAGTCGCGAGACTTGGGTCGTGAAGATGACCGCCGATGGTCGGCGAGATGGGGATCCCAAGGAGGTCACCGCCGGGCGCACAGCCGCGGCAGATCTCCTGAGCAACCGCAAGCCACCGGTCGTCGAGTTCGAGTGGGCACCCACGATGAAGACGGCCAGCCCGCCTTACGTCTTCAGCAGCCGAGGGCTCAACAAGAACTTTGATCTCTTCGCGGATGGCGACTGGATCACGAAGAACCCAGGGAATGACGGGCAGCCAGCCTGGTCGCCGGATGGGAGGTTCATCGCCTACGCCTCGCAGCAGCAGGACTCGGGGGACATCTATGCCATTGACCTGCAAGGCGAGGGTAAGCCTTCGCGCCTGTCGTTTTGGCCGACGGCCACGGAGGTCAGCCCACGCTGGTCGCCGAAGGGCAAGTCACTCGCCTTCATCCGATCCCAGAGTGGCAATAAGGGCCAGGACATCGGCTTCATCGCGGACGCCCTGCGGCCGCAAGAGACCCTGCGCATGCTGACGGAGTGGCCGGGTGATGAGATTCGGCCAAGCTTCTCGCCGAATGGGAACCTAGTCGCCTTTTATGCGAACAAGGAGAGCAAGAGCGAGAAGGTCTTTGACCTCTGGGTCGTTGACGTCGCATCGCTCGCCGCCAAGAAGCTCGCCCAGAACGTCGTCGTGGACGACCACCGCGGCGTCGCTTGGTCGCCGGATGCGTCCACGCTCTTCTTCGTCCAGCAGGACTTCAAGGCGGACAACCCGGTACGTTGGGTCAAGGCGGACGGCACAGCCCACGGGGCCCTTGAGACGGGTACGCAGCTCAACTCGGACCTGACGATCTTTGGCCGCGGAGACCGCATGGCCCTCGCGTTCAAGGCCTTGGGACAGAAGGGCTCGACAGAGAAGACTTGGGACAGGCTCTTTGTCGTCTCGTTCATGCTGTCCGATCTGACGCCGGACGCCCCATGAGTGTGCGGGGACTGTTGGCCGGCCTCATGCTGGCGACCTTCGCCACGCCGGCCGCCGCTCAGACGGCGACTGACCCCAAAGCGACCGTCCTCGTCTTTGCCCGTGGGGGGGCGGATGGCCTGACGGCAGGGCGCATCGAGCGTGACCTGCGCAATCTCTTCGACGCGTCGGCGGTGCTTGACCCCACGCGCCCGACGTCTCTCTCCATCGAACATCGGTACGACGTCGGCCGCCTGAGCAAGGCCGATCTTGAGACCGCCCGGCGCCACTTCAATGAGGCGCAGCGCGGTCTTGAGAAGGGTGATCCCGACGAGGCCAAGGAGCAACTGTTCCGGGCGGAGAGGTTCTACAATAAGGGAATCCCGTACGCCTCGGACCCCGGCCTCCTGCGCGGAATCTACTATTATTACTACCTCGTACGCCTCGCGGCAGGGCTCGAAAGCGAGGCCAGGGAGGCCTACTGCGCCTATGCCGCGCTGACCCGCAACCTCGCCGGGAGCGCCGGGCCGATGGAACAGTTCGAGCCTTTGGCCGATAAGTGCGGCGAGGCCGCGGTCGCGGGCACGGCCGAACTCCGCATCTCGGCGGAGGTCGATGGGGCCCACGCCTTCGTCGACGACCGCAGTGTCGGGGTGATCGGGCGGACCGCAGCATATGTTGACCCCTTCTTGGCTGCGGGCCCACACCTCGTTGAGGTTCGCAAGGCTGGCTACGCTCGGTGGGGTACGCTGGTCAACCTGAAGAACGGGTCGAGCGAGACCATCAACGTCAAGCTCGCGGTGGCCAAGAATCGCAAAGAGGAGTTTGATCCTCTGGCGGACCTCGTCTTCGAAGGCAAAGATGCTTCGAGCGATGACTACATCACCGATCTGCTCTTCGAGACCGCCGAGCGATTTGGGGTCTCCGTGCTGATCTCGGCGTACCTTGAGCCGAGCGCCGGCGGACAGAGCCGCCTCACCCTATTCACCTATGCCGACGGGGCGTTGGACAAGCGTTTGTACCGCGTGCCCATGGCAGTAGACGCGCACCACGCGACGCTGAGAGAGTTCTTCAAAGAACGCTTTGGCGTCGATCTTGATCCTGCCCGAGCCCAGCCGGGAACCGGCCGCTTTGCCCCGACCCTCTTCAGGGTCGAATGAGGAACCGAATGCGTACGCGCCCAGTTATTGATCCGCTCAATCGGTCTGCCGGCCTTTCGCTGGCGATGGTCTTGGCCGTATTTCTCGGCTGCGAGGAGCCCAAGACGAAGGTCACGTTCGTCGATCTCAAGATCGACCTCCTCCCGTGTTGGGGCAAGGCTGATGGGACCGCCGCCCTTTCTAATGGGACGATGATCGCGACGACCTGCCGCGACCAGATCGGTGCTGCGGTCCTCGACGCCCCCGTCAATGCCTGCCTCCTGGTCATTGACGCGGCCGCTGTAGCCCCGGAGACGTTGTATATCCCGCTGCGATACGCGGACGGGGTCATCACGCCGACGGAGCCTGCGAGCCTCAATACCTCGCTCACAGTCGGCCTGAAGCTCAAAGCCGAGATGTACTTCTTCGGCGCGGGCTTCAGAGCCGGGCTCTGTGGCGGCGAAGATCGCGTCCGCTTCGGCAGCGTCTGCGACAAGGGATCGAACTTCTGCGTCCTCAAGTTGAACCAGCCCGAGATCAACTTCACGGTCGGGGGCACCTCCATCGACTTCCGCAAGAACGGCGAGTGCCAGGTCCAGTGGGACGCGACCCTGAGCGCGACGATTGAGGCCTGCGACGGCGCCGACAATGACTGCGACCTCGACGTCGACGAAGACGTGGTCGACGATCAGAACCGACTCACCGGGGCTCCGTGCACCCTCGGTG
>SHZC01000244.1 GCA_009692505.1 Myxococcales bacterium | reverse complement strand
CTAACACGTTTCCAGCCGAAATATGGAACGCCGCCGCCACGGTCGCGATTTCGTGCCTACGATCGTTTACTGGGACAGTGACGCTGTTCCACTCCTGACGGACCCAACTTGGCGCATCATCTGGCACTCCCCGTGCCATCTCATTCCTGTACTCAGCCAGGCGAGCGCCAATCGCCGCAGAGATTGTCTTCAACTCACCCAGAATGCTATCCCCCGTTGACTTCAGGTAGTTCGCTTGAAAAGCGTACACGCTAGCGTGCTGTGCGAGTAGAAATAGCAAGATTATTCCGATGACTGCCACGTAGACGTCTCCGACATTGAAAGCAGGGCACCGTGGGCCACCGGGTAGAACCCGTCAATGACAACCGACCGTCACGGCAACCTCCAGCACTTGGAGAGATGGGGCGGTTGCAAAAGTAAGTAATCAGCATGATGGGCCTCTCCGGCGGATCGCGACAGTACCCCCAAGGCAGTCGGCTCCCAATCTTGGGTTGCGCGGGCAGGCGGTGGGCGTAGCTTCCCCCTCCCCGAGGCAAGGGTCATGTTCGGCTGGTGCGGCTGTCGGTATGCGTTCGGCCAACGACGCCATACCTCTAAGCTCCCCGGTACGCTACCCGCACCAGCCACCGCTCCGCCCGCGTCAATCAACTGGGCTGTTCGGAAATTTGCCGGGCACCATGGCGCGCTCAATGGGCCGATGGGGGTCCGTTGGCAAGCCAGATAAGGCAGACGTTCCGTCTGGAGTCCTAGACCGATTTCCCCTAGAAGAGCGGAGCATGAGTCTGTCTTTCACCTTCGGCCTCACCGTCTCGCCAACGCCGTGATCATCGCCGATCTCACGATCTGGTCCGCCGCGCTCCGGGGTCACTCGCGGGGCTTCGAGGCGCTCTTCGCGACGCACGTTCAGCGGGGCGAGGTGACCGCCCCGGGGCTCGTCTTCGCGCAGCTCATCGGAGAGTGCGAGGAGCACACGGACGCCGCGCGCTTGCGGACCTGGGCGCAGCAAGTGCCCCCCCTCGACGAGCCCCGAACCGCGTGGATCGCCGCGGGTGATCTCGTCTCGCACCTGACCGAGCACGGGGCGTTCGTCTCCCTCGTGGACGCCTACGTTATTTGCCTGGCCCTTCGCGAGGACGCCCAAGTGTGGTCGCTGAACCCGCGCTTCGAAGACGTCGGTCGCGTGGTCCCGCTCAAGCGGTACTTGCCCCCCGGCACCTGAAGGCCGCCGCTCAGCCGCCGGACAACAGCTCGATGAGCACGGGTGGCAAACACAGACAAATGTCGTGATTACCCATCGTGTCCGTGATAGTCGGGTCGCAGTGGCAGAGGTGGTCGGCCCGGCAGTCTCCGGCGTCGGGCGCGCAGGTCTGCAAGCAGCCGTAGATCTGCACGTCGAGGCCCGAGGCCTTCAGATCGATGCAGCTCGCGTTCTCGTCGAGACACTCCTCGGTGTTGGCGCAGCCGAGCCTCGCGCAATAGCCGCCGGGGATCTCCACATCGGGGTCGCCGGAGATGGCCTGGGCAAACATCGAGGTCAGGCAAAACTGGGAGGCGCACTCCTCACCCTCGACGCAGGTGGCGCCCGTGGCCGCGCCGATGGGCAGGTCTGGAGCCGGCACCGCGAGATCGGTGACCGGCGCCAACTCGGGGAGCGTACCCACGTCCACGAGGGCGTCCACCCCGCGCGCGTCCGTGTGGACGCCGCCCGAGGGGCTCGCGTCAGCCATCGCGCCGCCGGTAGGCCCGACGTCGCCACCCGTGCTCCCGAGGTCGGTGCCGAGGGTCCCGGCCTCTTCGACAGTACAGCCGCAGGCGAGTGCGGCCGCAAGGACGGCCATCAATCGAAGATTCAAGGCAGACCTCCCCATTCGCTACAGCAAAGTCGCCCTGTAGCTTTTGGTTTCGGTCAGGTCAAGCGGCTGAGCGGCGTTGGTCAAAGAGGTTGACCAGATCTCCCGCGCAGTCGAGGCGGTTTTACTCGCCCTTGAAGCCGCGGGTCTCGCAGTTGAAGCTGTCGAGCGAGCCGCCGGTGAACATCATCTGGACCTTGCCGTCGGTCCGCTCAACGGCGACGCGCTGGTTGCCTTCGCGGCTCAGAGACTTGGCCATCGTGACTGCCTCGGCGCGGCCTGAGACGGTGTGGGTGACGGTGCCGACCATGACGTTGAAGGTCACGGCATCGGGCGGATCGATCATCTGAGTATTCAAAAACGGCCTCCGGGCTGGATAATCTCGAAACTAAGGGCTGAACGGGCGCGCATCCTGACGGCGTCGCCCGTCTATGTCAATACCGATCCCAAAGTCGCGCCCGCTCCCAGATCAGAACGCGCTGACCCGGACGATGTACCACGTCACATAGACGGTCAGGCCGATCAGCGTGCCCAGTATCTCCAGCCGGACGAACGTGAGCTCGGCGGCCAGCGAGAGCGGCTTGCGGAGGGCGGCCTCGAGCACGAGGAGCACGAGGCGATGCAGGTCGTGGGCGGGCAAGACGAGGTTGGAGAGGAACGCGCAGAGGGCCGCGATGATCATGAGGTGGAAGAGCGGCCCGAAGAAGTCGTCGGCTTTTGGCCGCACCGGCAAGAACGAGCCGCTCGGGGCCAAGAGCTCGCTGAGGTGTGAAGAGACCTCCAGGGCTGAGAGGCCCAATGCCGACCCCCAACTTTCACTGCCGAAGCGGGCCAACGTCGGCTCGACCCCGAGGCGATAGACCCCGGCGGTGGGCTCGGGGTGGATGGTCAGCTCGACGACCTGGAACTCCTCGTCGAGCTTCGGCCCGAGCAAGTCGCGCCCCTGGAACGTGCCGGTGATGTGCAAGACCGGGGTCGGCGTATTGGGGTGGGCGCGCCGCACAGTCATGAGCATCGGCCGTCCCTCGCTGGCCTGAACGAGCTGCACGACCTCGTCGAAGAACTCAATGGACTGACCGTCAATCCGGGTGAGCACGTCCCCCGGCCTCAGCCCCTGAGCGACGGCCGAGCCAAGCGGCAGCTCGATGACGTTGGTCGCCACCGAGTGGCCGCCGACCGTTCGCGCCTGGAAGGCGACGTGCACCGAGAACTGGACAATGAACGCCACGCCGAGCGTCGCCATCGGGCCTGCGAGTGCCAACGTCGCGCGGGCAAAGAAGGGACCTGGGGGCGTCGAGGAGTAAGCGGACTCACCCCACTGAACGTGCCCACCGAGGGGGATGACCCGGAGCTCGACCGGCATCCCGAGGATCCGCCGGTGGAAGACGGCCGGACCGATGCCGAGGATGACATGGATCGGGCGCGCCCCAAGCACCCAGGCGACGATGACCTGCACCAGCGCCCGCAATAGCCCGACGATGAAGAACAAGAGGATGAAGAAGACGGCGGTCATTGGCGGGGAGCGACCGGCCGCGGCAAGGCGTAGCCGCCGGTGCACAAGGCAACGGGTCTGGCGTGGTCAACGGCGCGGTCAACGCCGCTGTATAGCTCGACCCGCCCGACGACGAGACGCCCGCCGACCTTCAGAATACGGGCCTCGGCGACGAGCTCGCCCGTTGAGGGCTTGCGAAGAAAGTCGAAGTGCAGGTGGCTGGTGACGGCCATTGCCTCGAGCCCGACGGTGGAGAGCACGGCGGCGTAGAGGGCCGTGTCCGCGAGGGTCATGAGCGTCGGTCCGCTCAGCGTGCCCCCCGCCCGGGTGTGCTCGGCACCGGTCCGGAGGCGCAGGCAGACGCGGCCGAAGCTCAGGGCTTCGAAGGCGAAGTCGAAGTCTCGGGCCATGGGGATCGTGGCCTGGATCAGCTGCAAGAACTCGTCGGCCTCAATCAGCGACGCTCGCGGTGTCGTCTCATTGGAGGCCGGCGGGAGGTTCATGGGCAAACACTGAGCGCCAGGGTGCCATCGAGGCGGCGCAGCTCGCTGAGGTCCCAGAGGGGGCAGAGCTCCGGCTGGCTGAACAAGACCACGCCCCCATCGAGGATCCCGGCGAGGCGTCCCCCCGGGCCGGAGAGCACGAGGTCCCCTTCGACGAGGAGGAGGTCGTCCATCTCGGCGCGGCCCGCGAGCTCGAGCTCCTCGGGGTTCTGCCCGTAGACGACGTGAAGGCCGGTGAGCGGGCCGACATCGGCGAGCAGGTTGCAGTCCGCGTTGCTCTCCCCGAGGGTGAGGTGCAGGTGACTGATGTCGAAGATCCCGCCGACCTCGACCTCGAAGCCGCCGAGCGGGGAGGCCGCCCGGCCGAGCGTGACGGGGGCTTCGACCGTGCCGAGAGCGCGGAGGATCCCGCCCGCGCGGACCGTGAGGCGACCCTCACCGTCCGCGACGAGGCCCGCAGCGAGGCTGAGCGTGCCGTCCACGACGATCGGCCCGGCCATCGCCAAGTCCGCCCGACTGGAGATCTCCAAAGTCTGCCCCGGCATGACGTCGACGGCCCCGACAGAGTACCCCATGCCCTGGGGTTGGGCGCCGAGCGTGGCGTCCCCGGTCACCGGCCCCTGGACGAAGATCGGTCGCGCGCTCGTGAGGTCGAAGGCGTTGTCGCCGGACAAGACGCGGTCGAAGTGGTGGGGCAAGCCCTGAAGCGCGAAGTGGAAGCCGACGAAACGTGTGCTCTGAACTCGGAACCACGAGGCGAGCGGACCGTCAAACACGACGGCGACGGTGTCGTCGTGCTCGGCCCGGAGATACCCACCGGACAAGACCAACGTGCCGCCGTCCACGACCCGGATGGCCGGCCCTTCGAAGACGTCGACGACCAGCCGGGTCAGCTCGGGGGTGCCTGAGACCCAGACACCCTCCCCCCCACCGGCCACGACGACGACGTTTCGGAGCACCGCGCCGTTCTCGGGCCCGACAAGCTCAACGACGGGCGAGGCGTGGGAGCCGGAGATCACGATCTGCCCGCCCGTGCCATCGGCCTCGAGTTGGCCTTCGAAGATCACCGAATCCGAGACGAGGAGGACCGTGCCGGCCCGCAGCGTCAGCGACGCGCCCTCGGGGACAAGTACGCCGCCGGGTCGACGCCAGGGGTTGCCCTCGGGGCCGATCGAGCCTGTTGCGATGATCTCGTCGGAGAGGATCTGCCCGTCGGCGAGGGGCCCGGTGATCGTGAACAGGTCACTGACGACCCCAAACGAGCCCTCAAACTCGACGCGCACATCGAGCACGTCGGCGACGGTCCTGGTCACCGGCGTGCGCGGCGGGAGTGTGCCCGTCAGCTCCCCCTCGTCGACACGTCCGATGGAGTCCAGCGCCGTGTCTCCGATCAAAATACGGGTCGGCGCTGAGAGAAATGGCCCGCCGAAGATCCGCACGTCGACGTCCACATCGTTGGCGGCGAAGCGCGGCAGGATATGGTGAATCGCGACGTCACCCTGCGCGATGACCCGGGCTCGCAAGGTCACGACGAAGTCGCCCGCGCTCGTCCGCAACGTGACCTGCTGCTCGAAGTCGCCGGCGTCAGCGGACTCGAACTGCACCAGGATCTGGCCGGTCTGCATGGGCGCTACGGTCCGTGGGAGCTGGCCTTGGGGCGTGGTGAACGGGGCGGAGAGGCCCGTCAGGGCGAGGAGCTCGATGTCGCCGACCTCGCCGCCGTTTCGCAGGCGCAGGCTCGCGGCCATGGGCGCTCCCAGATCGAGCACTCCGAAGTCGAGCGTCGGGGTCTCGAGGACGGCAAGGGGCAGCCCCCCTTCACCCGTGAAGTGGAGCGTGAGGGGCACCTCCATCGATGGCTCGGTTTCGACGATGACCTCAACCGCCGAAGCGCCCATGACCTCCGGCAAGAATCTGAAGGCGGCCGCACGCACCTCGCCGGTCGGAATCTCGAACGGAGGCCGCCGACCGGCCTCGAAGGGCGACGCGAGGCCGGCGAAAGAGACGACGCGGACAGGGACCTCCCCTTCATTGCGGAACTCGACCGTGATCTCGCCCCGCCCGCCGACGCCCACCAGACCGAA
>SHZC01000243.1 GCA_009692505.1 Myxococcales bacterium | reverse complement strand
GCGGGCGAGCGCGTGCAGAGCGGCGGTTCGAGTGGCCCCGCTGGCGCGACGCACCTTCTGCGAGGCCCGGCGCAGTCGCTCGCCAAGGGCGTTCATCTCATCGAGGAGCTCGGACATTCGGCGCGCACTCTGCACACCGCCGAAAGAATTGGCAATCCGGCGTCGTTTGCTACGATGCCCGCCATGCAAGTCCCCACTTCGTCGGATCTCCTGCCGCCCCCCCGGCGTCGCCCCGCCTTCTTCCCGCTCTGCTTGGCCGCGAGCCTCGTGGCCGGCTGCGCGACCGCCCCACCCGAGGGTGACAACGACGGGGGGCCGGAGTTCTTCGAATTTGGTCGCGGTCCGCTGCCGCAAGGGGGCGCTGGCGGGCAGGTCTTGCCTCCACCGGGCGGAGACGGCACGGGCGGCTCGGAGCCCGTTGGAGGCGCGCAGCCTTTGGGCGGATCCATGGGGGGCGGCCTCTCGCCGGCCGACATGGGCGCCGGAGTCGATCCCGACTCGGGCCCGTCGGTTCCTCGGCCTGCCGCGCTCATCGCCACCATCGTCTTGGCCGAGCAGCCCCAGGTCCCCTCAGGCAGCGCGATCGTCTCTGTAACGGAGCCCAGCCCGCTGCCCAACGTGCCGGGCTGTAGCGTCGTGCGCGTCAACCCCAACGCGCCCCCCCCGGCGGCCGGCAAGGGCCATGACGCCGGGCCCATCACCGTCACGGGCGCGCGGTCACCTCTGGTCTTTCGTCCCATCGGCGACCCTGTCGGCGGATACCAGTATTCGCCCGAGGTCGCGCCCGGCTCGGACCTCTTCGACGACGGCGCGCAGCTCTTGGCGAGCTCGCCCGGCGGCAGCCAGATGGGTCCGTTTCAGGTCATGGTCGCCGCGCCCGCGCGCGTTCGAATCGACGGCCCTACGCTCGGTTTCGGGGAGACGCTGAGCAATCGCGATCCGGTGAGCGTGCGCTGGGGCGCCAGCCAGTCCGAGAGCCTGCTCATTACGCTCTTCCCCGCTCAGTTCAGCGTGGACAGCCTCGAGCCCCTGGAGGGCAACTGGATCTTCTGCGGCGTGCCGGACACGGGCAGCTATGAAGTACCCGGCAACCTCATCGAGCAGATGGCACCGGAACCCGACCTTTTTGGTCAAGGCGCTTTACTGCTGATCACCCGGAGCCGCTTCACGCAGACCATGATGGGGACCGACTCCACGGTGCTGGTCGCCACGACGAGCGAAGGCGCTCCACTGACGTTCCGCTGATCAAGGGCCGGACGCCGATGGGAGTCAATGACGCACTCATTGAGGGTTGGCAGGAGGTCGAGGCGCGGCTTCGGCTCATCCTCGCGGGTCAGAGCGCCATGTCGGCGATGGGCTGCGGGTCTCTACACCTCCGGCTCGCCAAGCTGCTGCTCTGGAACGACGCTTTGAGGCAGCCGCCGGAGTTGTGGGCCGAGCGATTCGAGGGTGCGGTGGAAACCGGCCTCTCAGACCTGTGGTCGGTCCTCGAGGCGCAGCTCGACGGGCGGAAGCCGGACTTCGAGGGGGTCCGTCACCTCTCCCTTGAGACGCGAAGCGCTGCACTGTCCGAGGTGGATGAGGGCCTCGTCCTCGACCCCGGCCATCGCAGCTTGCTGCGAGCCCGGATCGTGTTGTGTCGCGCCCTTGACGATGAAGCGGGCACTACGGCGGCCTTGAGGCTGCTGGCTCATCTGCCGGGGCTGCCGGAGTCGATGGCGGACGCACTGACGGATTGGGGCGAGCAACTCTGGCGAGCACTCGGGGATCCTGCGGGTGCGGTTCAAGCCTTTGAGCAGGCGCTCGCGCTTTTCCCGGAGGACCTCGTGCTCATCGACAAGGTGCTGAAGGTCGACCTGGAGCTTGAGCGTTGGGTCGACGCCGTCGCCGCTTGCCAACACCTCATCGCCGCGCTCGATAAGGGCCACTCCAAAAAGGAGTTCGCCGTCACCTACCTGCTCACGCTCGGCGAGATTCACCTTCAGGGCTTGGGCGCGCCCGGGCTCGCGCTCGGCTTCTATCTCGAGGCCGTCGCTCGCCTGCCGACCCACGCGCTCACCTTTCAGCTGCTCGGGGAGCTCTTCGAAGGGCATCACCAGGAGGTCAAGGTGGCGGTCGAGGCGCTATGGGCCCACCCGAGCGATGACGCGCGCCGCCGACACCTCGCCGAGCTGCTCAGGGGGGCCGTCCGCCACAACCCCACCTCCCCGAGAGCGGCCGTCAAGGCCTTTCAGGGCGCGCTCGAGTTTATCTAGGCCACGGTCTCAGATTCGGAACCGCGAGGCCTGCTTGGTGACGATGGGCCGGCCGGCCCCGATGGGCAGGAAGACCGTGAATGTCGATCCCTTGCCGGCTTCGGACGACACGGAGAGCTTGCCTGCGTGGTTCTCGATGATGGTGTAGCAGATGGACAAGCCGAGGCCCGTGCCCTCGCCGATGTCCTTCGTCGTGAAGAACGGCTCGAAGACGCGATCCACGATCGACTCCGGGATGCCGCCGCAGTCGTCCTCGAAGTCGATCCGAACGCCGTCTTGGTCGGCCCGGACCTCGTTGGAGATGCGTATCTCCAAGTGAGCCCATTCGCCTGAGGCCTGGGCCGCGTTGACGATGAGGTTGATGAAGACCTGTTCGAGCTGCGAGGGCAGACACTCGACGGGCGGCACGTCCTGGAAGTCACGCTTGACCTCTAGCTTGTAGCGCCACTTTCCCTGCGTGAGCATCAAGGCGTTCTCGACGAGATCGGCGATCTTGCCGGGTCGGGTCTGCTCGGTGTCGGGGTGGGCGAAGCTCTTCAGGCTTTGCACGATGCGCTCGATCCGTCCGATCCCGTCGATGCTCTCCTTCATCATCTTCGCGCCGTCGGTTCGAAGGAAGTTGAGATCAGCCTCATCTTCGAGGCGCCGGGCCGGCAAAAAAGCCGCGTTTTTCCCGATCTGCTCAGCCGCCGCATGCCACGCCTCGATGATGGAGAGCAGGTCACGGAGGTACTCATGGGCGTGCCGCGAATTGGCTTTTACGAAGGCGAGCGGGTTGTTGATCTCGTGGGCCACCCCCGCCGCGAGCACGCCGAGAGAGACCATCTTCTCCGCGGACAAGAGACGACGCTCCATCTGCCGTCGTAACGTGACGTCCCGCAGAAAGAGCAGGAGAAACGGACGCTCGCCCTCCCCCTCGAACGGCGACAACGAAGGCTCGAAGGCCCGATCGCCGACGATGAGGACCGGGAGCGGAGTCAAGCTCAACCGGTACGCCTCGATCGCCTCCTTGGCCTCGGCCTCCAAAGGCAGGCGGTCGAAGAGATGCTCGCCCGGCCCGCCGCCGAAGAGGGTGACGAACCGCTCGTTGGTGCTCACGACCATGAGCTCCGCGTCGAGGACCACGAGCGGATCGCACAGCGTATTGATGACCCGCTCACTAAACGCCCGAAGTCGGCTCATGTGGCCGAGCAGTCGGGCGTTCTCGAGCAGGACGCCGATCTGGCCCATGAGGTCCGAGACAAACGCGATGTCCTGTCGGGAGTAGGTGCCTTGATCGTCGCGCTCGGTCACGTTGACGACGCCGACGACCTCTCCTTTGACCTTCAGCGGCACGGTCAGCGACATGGGGAGCTGCCTGACATCGAGCGACTGGGACGTGAACTCGGAGAGATCACTGCGCCCTTCCCGAAGGCGGTCGTGGTCATCGATGAAGAGCGGCTCGCCAAGGAGCGCGCAGGTGCCGGCGATGCCCTCCCCGATGCGGGGTCGCGCCGACCTGATGACCGAAGCGTCGAGCCCCACCGCACACTGAATCCGCAGCTCCCCGGCCTCGTGGTCGACGCGCATCAGAGACACCCGCGCGCTGTGCAGCTCTCTGGAGATGACCTCGATGAGGCGCTGAAAGATTTCGGCCTCGTCGGTGACGCTGTGCAGGAGGCGCGAGGTGAAGGAGAGCGCGAGCAGACGTCGACCCAGGGCCCCGTCGACGCCGTCAGGCTCGGACTCGACCCGGCGCAGCTGCCTCCGATTGAGCCCGGCCCGAACAACCGGGAGCAGGCGCGCGGAGGCGAGCCGCGGATCGACGTCGGCGGCGAGGACGAGGCTGACGCCCAAGGCGAGCAGCTTGAGCTCGTCGGTGATCGTGTCCTGGTCAACGACGCACACCAAGACACCGGCCTCACACCGGGCTTTTACCCGTCGGATCAGGTCCGAGGCTTCGAGCTCGGGCGGGCCTTTGACCCGCAGGACCACGACGTCGACCCCCCGTTCAGGGAGCAGCTCGGGCGTCGTTACGTGCGAGACCGCAGTCCCGCCGTCCATCAGCCACGAGGCCGGTGTCTCGTCGCCGATGAAGACGACCGAAGCCGAGGTCGTAAGCGCGGGCGTGAACTCCGGCTGGAAAGTGACGACGGCCACGACGCTGACCTCCACAACCCAAGGGCGACGCGCTGACCTCCACAAGGCTCAGCTACGCCTCGGGCTGCGCCGCGCGGGATTCTACCCCAGAGGACGGCCCTTGGAGTGTCGCCTTACTTGCAGCTCTTCTTTGTCGCCGCGAGCTTCTTCTTGGCTTCCGCGACCCGATTGCTCTGGGGCTGATCGGCGATGAGCGACTCCAAGAACGGGCTGGCGTCTTTACAGCGACTCATGCCGAGGAAGTTGTCGTGCATGAGCATGTAGGCGTCGTCGACCTTATCGCCCGCCGGATACTTCTGGAGGATGTTCTGGAGGACTCGGACCGAGGCCGGCAGATCGAGCTTTTTGGAGAGCGCCTCGGCCATGAGGTAAAGCGCGTTGTCGGCCTGGGCGGCGCCGGGGAACTTGATGGCGTAGTCGTTCAGCGCGCGGACAGCCTCGTCCCAGTCGGAGGCCTTGTGCCGATCATAGCCATAGCGATACAGCTCGGCCTCGACCGTGGGCAGCGGAGGCGCGTTCGGGGGCACGACCACGGCCACGCCGTTCTCGGGGGGCGCCTGAGCCGCAGCCAGCTTCTGCTTGGTCTCCTCAAGCAGCCCCTGGATTCGCCGAAGCTCCTCACGCAGCCGCTCAAGCTCGAGCCCACCATCCGCCGAACCCCGCTGGAGCTGGCTTATCGACTCCAGGATGGCGGTCAGCTTACCCTCAAGCTCCGTTCGCATCTTCGCGCTCTGTTGGCGCTGGGACTCGCTGAGCTGCTCGACCTGGCCCTGGAGCGCGGCGATCTCCGCGTCCATCTCCTTGCCTCGAGAGTAGGAGACGCAGCCGGAGGTGGATAGGGCGAGGAGCAGGAGGGCCGGGGCGGCCTTGCGTTGGAGTATGCTCACGACAGGGACAGTTACTTCGAGTTGATGTCGGCGCGGCGGTTCTTGGACCAGGCTTCCTCGCTCGAGCCTGAGGTCACCGGGCGCTCTTCGCCGAAGCTCTTGGCGCCGAGCTTGTCGCCCTTGACCCCGAGGTTGACGAGGTACTTCTTGGCGCCGTCGGCCCGCTTCTGACCGAGCGCGAGGTTGTACTCCTCGGTCCCACGCTCATCGGCGTGGCCTTCGACATCGGCCGAGAGGCTGTTGTTCTTCAGGCAGCTGGCCACGCCGTCGAGCTTGGCCTTCTGATCGGACCGGAGCGCGTACTTGTCGAAGTCGAAGTAGACCGGGTCGGACATATTGCAGCTGACGACCTTGAACTGGCAGCGCCCCGACTGACAGTCCTGTGTCGGCGGGCACATGGGATTGTCGGCGCCATCGCCGCACTCGGGCTTGGCAACACAGCCGCCCGACTGACACATCTTGCCGGCGCCGCACTCGTCGCTCGCGAGGCACTCGGGCCCGCAGTCGTTCTCACGGCACTTCTGATTGCCCGGGCAGGCGACGCTGTCATCGCAGTAGCCGGGCTTGCGGTCACACTTGCCGCTCGCGCACATCATGCCCGGACCGCTGCAGTGGCTGTTGTCACGGCACTGCTGGCAGAGGGCGTTCACGCAGAACTCGCCCTTCTCTTTGCAGTGCTCGTCATTTTCGCA
>SHZC01000242.1 GCA_009692505.1 Myxococcales bacterium | reverse complement strand
GACCCTGATGCCTCGGCGGCGGCCTTGAGCGCGAAGCTGGGATGCGCCGTCATCATCGCCGACTCCCTCGGGCGCCCCTTCCGCCTCGGGACCGTCGCCATCGCGCTGGGCGCCGCGTCGGTGCCGGTCCTCTGGGACCAGAAGGGCGACCGCGACCTCTTTGGCCGGACCCTGATGCACACGGTCACGGCCGTCGCCGACCAGATCGCCGCGGCCGCCGAGCTCCTCATGGGGCAAGCCGCCGAGGGCCAGCCAGCGGTGGTCCTCCGGGGGCTGTGCTTCGAGCCGAGCCGCGTGACTGCCGCCGCGCTCATCCGACCCCTGGCAGAGGACCTCTACGCATGAAGGTCGTGGCTCTCTCGGGCGGCGTCGGGGGCGCGCGCTTCGTACACGGGCTCGCCCAAGTCCTGTCACCGGACGAGCTGACGGTGATCGTCAATACGGGTGACGACTTCGAACACTGGGGCCTGTGGATCTCACCCGACCTCGACACCGTGATGTATTCGCTCGCGGGGCTAGGCGACGAGGTCCAGGGTTGGGGCCGCAAGGACGAGAGCTTCGTGACGCTCGAGGAGCTGCGGCGCCTCGGGGCCCCGGCGTGGTTTCGACTGGGGGACCGCGACCTCAGCACGCACCTCTTCCGCACGATGCGGCTCCGCGAGGGGGCTTCGTTGACCGAGGTCACGACCTCGCTGTGCCGGAGTAACGGCGTGGGGCCGACGGTCTTGCCCATGTGCGATGCGCCCCGACCGACGCGCCTCGACGTGCCCGGACTCGGCGTGCTCGACTTTCAGTCCTGGCTCGTCACGCACCGGGGCCCGGCGCCGACTGCGGTGCTTCTGGGTAGCCCGGCCCCCGAGCCGAGCCCGGCCGTCAGAGAGGCGATCGAAGGTTGCGATCTCGTCCTCATCGGCCCCTCGAATCCCTACGTCTCGATTGATCCGATTACGACGCTCCCGGGCCTGACAGACCTCCTGCAGGCTCGACCCGTTGTCGCCGTCTCACCCCTGATCGGCGGGCGGGCGGTCAAGGGTCCACTCGCCGAGATGATGCCCTCGTTGTCGGGACGTCAGGCGGGCAACGAGGCGATCGCTTCGCACTATCGGGCCTTCCTGCGCGCTCTCGTCGTCGCCCCGGGGGAGGCCGTGCCGGGTCTGGTCTGCCTCGAGACGAACACGCTCATGCGCGACCTGGATGACCGTCGCCGCCTCGCCGAGGAGACGCTTCGGTTTGCTGTGCAGACGTGAAAACCGGCGTGGTCATCCCAGCGAAGGACTTCGACCGCGCCAAGTCGCGCCTCTCGAGCTGCCTGGACGACGAGCTTCGCGCCTCGCTCGCGCGTGACCTCCTCGAGCGTTGCCTCGCGGCCGTCTCGGAGGCCGGCTTTGATTTCGTGCTGGTGCTGACGGACGGCGACACGGTCGAGCGACTGGCCTTGGACCGGGGCGCGCTGGTCCTCCGCGACGCAGGGCCGCTGCCCCTCGCCTCCTTGATCGACGCCGGCTTGGGCGCGCTTTGGGGCTTGGGCGTGGAACGCGCGGTCGTGCTCATGGCGGACCTGCCCTTCGTCGATGCGGCGGCGCTCTCCACGATCGTCAAGTTGCTTGACGACACAGACGCGGTCGTCGCGCCGGACCATCGCAACGAGGGGACCAACGCCCTGGCTGTCCGGCTGCCGGCCCCCAAGACCCAGTTCGGACACGACGACAGCTTGAAGCGACACCTCGCCTTGCCGGTGTTTCGCGCCCCGCGCCTCCTGCCCGTCGCCGCGCTCTCGCTCGATCTGGACGACGCCTCGGACTACGTGACGTTTCGGGCGCGCTCGGCGTTCGCTTCAGGCCCAACGTCAGGCCCAACCTCGGGTCGGTAGCGAAACGCCGGGTCCGCGGCGAGTTCAGCGTAGCTCCCGAAGACCTCGTCCGGGTTTTTCAGGTCATCGAGCGGCGAGCGCGCTTCGGGCTCCATCGATTCGCCCTCACCGTCGAAAGGGCCGTCGAATGGGCCATCGAAGACCCTGAGCGTCCGATACCGCGTATCTCGCTCGACGGGTCTGCGGCCCACCGACCGCAGCAAACCGCGGAGCCGGGCCGGGGTCGCAACTTGACCATGGGAGGCGCCCGCCGTCGTGGAGATGCTCTCGTTCATCAACGTGCCGCCGACATCGTCGACGCCCCCGCGGAGGAGCTCGGCCGCCACCTCGAAGCCCACCTTGACCCAGGAGACCTGGATATGAGGCAAGGACCGGCCAAAGACGAGGCGCGCCAAAGCGTGTACGCCGCGCTGCTCATCGAGCGTGGCCCCGGGCCGAGCGCCGACCTCGGCGTGGAACATCGGCGCCTCTTGATGCACGAAGCCGAGCGGGACGAACTCCGTGAACCCGCCCGTCTCCGCCTGCAACCTCCGCAGGTACAAGAGGTGCGCGACGCGGTGTAAGGGCGTCTCGATGTGCCCGAACATCATCGTGCTGGTGGTGGGCAGACCGAGCGCGTGGGCCTCGCGGATCACCTCGGTCCATTGGGCGACGCTGATGCGACCGGGCGCGAGTCTGGACCGGAGCTCATCATCCAGGATCTCCGCCGAGGTGCCGGGCAGCGAGCCGAGCCCGGCGTCTTTGAGCTCACTGAGCACGTCCCGCACGGTCCGACCGGACAGCTTCGCGGCGTACCGAACCTCCTCGGGGGAAAACGCGTGGAGGTGCAAGTCCGGGCACTCAGCTTTGACCGCTCGCACGAGCTCGGCGTAGACCCGACCGTGGCCCCGAGGGACGAGCCCCGCCTGGATGCAGACCTCTGTCGCCCCAAAGGCCTGCGCCTGAGCCGCGCGCCGTACGACCTCGGCTATGGGCAGGTAGTAGCCCTCGTCGGACTTCAGGGTGCGGGAGAACGCGCAGAAGCCGCAGCGCATGACGCAGACGTTGGTGAAGTTGATGTTCCGGTTGACGACGTAGGTCCCTTGTTCACCGAGGAGCGTCCGACGGAGCTCATCGGCAGCCGCGCAGAGGTCGTCGAGCGCAGGTCCAGCGGCGAGGGCGAGCAGGAGGGCGTCGTCTTCGGACAGCCCGTCCCCGCTCAAGCCCCGGCCCAGGGCACGGTCGATCGTGCTCATGCGGGGGCGCTCATGCGGGCACGACCCCAAGGTCGAGGCTCGCCTGCGCTTGCACCAGAAACGGTTCGAGCGAGGCGCGCACGTTTGCGCGCTGCCGGCTCGTCACGGGCAGGCGCGGGCGCAGCGCGTACCCTCGATCTTCAAGCGACCGAGAGAGGTCCGTGAGGTGGGGCCAAGCGAACTCCGGGTTGATGTAGTCGCGGGTCAACGGCGAGATCCCCCCCAGATCATCGGCGCCCGCGTCGAGGAGATCGACCACGTCGCCCGCGCTGAGGTTCGGCGGCGTCTGGACGCTGACATCCTCGGGCAGCATGAGGCGGGCCGTGGCGATCGCGCGCTTCAGCGTCGTGAGATCAGGTTCGGGGGCAACAGCCATGCGAGTGCCGGCGTGCGCCCGGAACGGCTGAATGATGACCTCCTGGATATGGCCGAAACGAGCGTGCAGCCCGGCGATGGCCGTGATCGTCTCCAGATACTCCTCGAACGTCTCGCCGATGCCGACGAGGGCTCCGGTCGTAAACGGGATCTTCAGCTCGCCGGCCTCCGCCAACATTCGCAGGCGCAGGGCGGGTCGCTTGTCCGGCGCGCGGGCGTGGGGGCCACCCGATTGACACAGCCGCTCGCTCGTGGTCTCGAGCATGAGGCCCAGGCTGACGTTCGTCTCCGCGAGCCGGTCCATCTGCGCGGCGGAGAGAATGCCGGCGTTCGTATGCGGCAAGAGCTTATGCGAGAGCGCCCACCGACTACACGCGTCGAGGTAGCCGACGGTGTCCTCAAACCCGAAAGCGGCGAGCGTCGCGCGATGGCTCGGGAAGGCCGTCTCCGGTGTATCGCCGAGGCAGAGCAGCGCCTCGGTGCACCGGAGCGTCCGGCCTCGATCGAGGGTCGTTGTCACCTCGTCGGGGCTCATCGTCCAGACGCCCGGATCGCCGGGTGAGCGTCGAAAGGCGCAGTACTCGCAGCGGTTCCGACAGAGGTTCGTGATCGGCAGGAAGACCTTCGGCGAGTAGGTGATCACGCGACGAGAGCGCGCGTCACGTTTCTCTCGCGCGCGGCGGCACAGCTCGGGGAGTTCGGTGGGCAGGGAGAACATGGGCGGGCTCGAGTCTGATTCACGTCGGCTTCACCCGCAACGACCGTTCGGTGTGCCTCAGCGGTTGGCTGGGCTTCGTCTGAGGCATCCGATCGGGGCTCATGAACGCCCAAACCAGACGACGCCTCGCGGGCCTCCTCGTCCTGCTCTTCACCGGGCTGACGCTCGCAGCGTGTGAGCCGTCCGTCACCGCCGGGGCAGCGACGGGGGGCTTCGGGCTCGTCCTGGCGGCTTGGCTCCTGGCGGGGGTCACGGCCACGCAGGCGGGCTGCGCGAAGGATCCGGACCCAGACTCGGATGCCCGCGCCGGCGCCGATTCCGGAGAGGACGACGGCCTCAGTGCGCCCCTCAACGATCTCGGCCCCGACTCGGCGGCGGACGCGGGCCCCGACGCCAACATCGGCCCCTGCCTCGACATCGACCTCGACGGCGCGCTGCCCGACGCCGCTTCGCCCGACGGCGGCGTCGACTCAAGGCCCCGCGGCGCGTCCGCTCAGCGGGGCATCGGCGTGACCACGGCCATGCCCATCCTGCCGTGTCTCATTCGCCTGGAGCGTTACCCCAACGTGAAGTTCGGCTTCTGCTCCATCGGCACGAGCTCACCCAATACGGTCATCGACCCCCTCGGCAACGTGCGCGCATCCAACCTCTCGAGCACGCTGCTCGGGAACGTGCGAGAGCAGACCTTCGCCGAGGTCATGGCGAACCCCTACCTCGAAGCGTTCCCCAAATCGGTCCCTGACGTCTGCCGGGGCTGCGCTTATGAGCGATCCTGCCAGGGCGGGTGCAAGGAGAGTGGTGCCGCCACCTTCGGCCGACTCGACGGGGCGCACCTCAACGTACGCGTGGAGATCGTGGACCTCTGCTACGAGGGCGGCGACCCTCAGCACTTGGCGACCGTCCTGACCGGCCTCGGCCCGTTCGAGGTCGTCGGCGTGTCGTGCGAGTCGAGCTTCGACGACCTCCGCTCGTTATCGGTGGGCCGCGAACATCATCGTGGGACACCCCGGCGAGACCCCGGAGTCCATGGTCGAGACCTACGACTTTCTCAAGGGCCTCTATGCGCGGGCCGGTGACACCTCCGGCTGGCTGTCGGTGGATCCTTTTCGCCTGTACCCCGGCGCCTTCGTGCACAAGAATCGCACGCACTACGAGACGACCTACGGCACGCGATTTCATCATCCGGAGTGGTGGAAGTCCTTCTACGACGGGAGCTTCCACGCCCAACACCTTGAGCCTTCGGCGAGCCTGAGCTACGAGGCGCGCGTCCGGTTCATGTACGGCGTGCCTATCGGCTTCTCGATCCGGGCACCCTGAGGAGCGCACCGATCGTCGAGGCCCTGCTCACGGTGGACCCCGGCCGGTATCTTGATTCTGACGAGATCGACGCGATGTTCGACCATCGCCCCTTGCCCGCCGAGGGCGAGCCGCGCCACCTCCCCTTTGGGCTGTACGTGGTCGCGCTCGAGGCGCTCGTCGGTGACCTCAACGGCGTCAGGCAGTTCAGCGGAGATCCCACGCGGCCCGGTCTGCCGGTGGGGTCCTTTGATGGCCTCTTCTTCGACCGGGCGCTGCCCCGGATGCCGCTGTCTCTCCGGCGGATCTTGTGCCCGCAAGGCGGTCGGGCCGTGGCGTTCGTAGGCCCACGGTTTCGGGCCGCATTTCGTCAATCAGCTTTACGATCTCGTCAACCACGCCTTTGCTCTCTGCGAACAAGAGCCGCCCGACCTCGAGATCCAAGACTGCCGGGCCCTCGGACCCCACGCCCGAGCCGTCCGTCAGCGCCGAAAAATCGTCGTCGCCACCTCGCTCGCCGAGCCGCCGGAGTGGGTCCTACTTCAG
>SHZC01000241.1 GCA_009692505.1 Myxococcales bacterium | reverse complement strand
CCAAAGCGCCGCGCCCGGGGCCGCCCCGCTGCCGCCCCCCAACAACCGCAGGATCTCCGAGTTGAACTTCAAGACCGCCGGGATGCTCTGAGACGTCACCTCGTCGACTCAGCCCAGCGCCATACCCAAGTCGGTCTCCAGCGTATCCCGGAGCGCTTCGATCGGCGCGCCCTCGAAGTCCGGCGGCAGGCGAACGTCGAGGTCAACGTCGAAGCTCGCCTGCGTCGTCGAGGCGTCGACCACGGTCACGACGAGCCACACCTCACTCGCCGGGAGGAAGAGGTGGTGCTGCGCGTTGCGGGTGCCCTCGACTGAGAGCAGGAGGACGGCGTCGTGCCGGGAGATGAGGGCGGCGACGAGGCGGTCCCGTGTGAGCCGAAAGTCGTCCTGACCCGAGAGCGCGGTGATCCGGTGCCGCTCCCACTCCGCGCGAAACGGCACGATGAACGCGCGATTGCAGCTCCGAGAGTAGCGGCCCGAGCGGAAGTATTCGATGAACGCGTCGAAGTTCGGGGCGCAGCGGCGCGCGTCGTCGTAGGCGTCGTCACCGAGTCGAAGCGCGCCGGCGGGGATGAGCACGGTCGAAGGCTCGGGCTCGTCTCCCAGGAAAGCCCACCGCTGACCCTCGAAGCCGCGGGCGAAGACGATGGCCCGGCCAAGCGCCTCGGAGGCCCGTTCTTCGAGCGTGCTGAAGGGCACGAGCAGCTCAGGCCGGGACAAGGTGAAGTGGTGGCAGATGTCGCACGGTTGAACGCGCTCGAGGAAGCGCAGGTAGCTGTTGGGCAGGGTCCGCCCCAGACGGGCCTCGGCGTCGAGGGTGGCGAGCGAGCGGTCCTCGATCACGGGGGGTCGAAGCGCCAGGAAGCCCTCGATAATTCGTAAAGCCACTTTACGACTCCGTCCCGAGCGCGCTTGCAGGAGGGGGACGCATTCGCGCGAAGCTCGACAAGAAGTTGCCGCCGAGGGCGCCGCGGATTCGCTCAAAGGGCCAGCCTCGATCGAGCATGGTCTGCGCGAGGCGAACGTAGGCGGTGCCGTTCCGCAGATCGTGTGGGGGCGTGATCGCGCCGTCGTAGTCGCTGCCCACGGCCATCGCCGCATCCCCGGCGACGCGGCTGACGTGCTCGAGGTGCTCGACGACCATGTTCGCGTCCTTTGGCCCCCCTCGGCGCGAGAGGAACTGGGAAGCGAAGATGATCCCCACGACCCCGCCGGAGTCGGCGATGGCGCGGAGCTGGGCGTCGTCGAGGTTTCGCCAGTGCGGCCTCACGCCACAGACGCCCGTATGGGTCGCGATGAGCGGGAGGTCGGGCTGATGGGCGTCGACCGCCTGCCAGAAGGCGGTCCGATGAATGTGCGCGAGATCGACGAAGACCCGCTCGGCGTCGCACTGCTCGATGAATCGGGCGCCTGCCGGCGTCAGCTCACGACGGCGATCAAGGAGCGAGAACGGACTGGAGGTCGAGCCGAAGACCGAGCTGGTGAGGTGGACGAGCGTGACGCGAACCAGGCGTCGGTCGGGCACGTGCGCGGGGCCTGCAGCAGAGGCCGACAAGGCGTTGCCCCCTTGAATCGAGAGCAAGACGGCGTGCGCCCCTTGGGCCTTCGCGGCCTCATACTCGCTGGCCGTGCAAGCGAAGACGAGGGCGCCGTCGGAGGCCGCGACGAACGCCTCGAAGCGCCTCAGGTTCCGCTCGAAGACCTTCAGACGCGAAGCCGCCGAGCGGAAGGGGTTGGTCGTGATGGACCACATGGCGCCGGTCAGACCCCCTCGGCGGATGCGCGGCACATCGAGGTGCCCGAAGAAGCGGCCACGCAAGAGCCCCAGGCCGTGCTCGCGTTCGAGGTCATAGCCGAAGAGGCGAGGCGGGATAAACGTGTCGATGTGCAGATCAATCACGTCGCACGCGGCGAGCACCTCTACGGCCTCGGCGGAGACCCCATGCCGCGCTTGGAGCAGGTCAGAGTCGAGTCTCGGTGTCGGCGCCATGCTCCGCATGATAGAAGGCCTCGCGTGCGGATCGTCCATACGTATCATACGTTTGATCCCCGCGACGGCGGTCCGGCGGCGGTCATCACGAGCATCGCGCTGCAGCAGCTCCGCGCGGGCCATGAGGTCACGTTGATCTCCAGCGATCCCGTGCCTGAGGGGCCGAACACCGACGTGGTCGCAGAGTACCTCGCCGAGCGTTTCGGTGTGCCGCCCCCGAGGCTGTCTGTCGTGCCGACGGCGAGCGCGCTCCTTGGCGTCTGCGCGGCGGAGCTCAACGCGGTCATCTCAGCCTGCGACGTGCTCCATGTTCACGCCGTATGGCCGCCTTCCGGCCTGCTCGCAGCCCGAGAGGCGCGACGCTTGGGCAGACCCTACGTCTTCACGGCGCATGGCCAACTGCACCACGCCGCGCTCAGGCAGAAGCGGCTCAAGAAGCTCTTTGGCCGGTACGTCGTGGGCTACGACCAGATGATTCGTCACGCCGGCTGCGTCCAGTTCCTCAACGAGGCCGAAAAAGCGGCGGCCCTGGGTCCGAAGCGCCGCGGGCATGAGCTCGTGATCCCCAACGGGGTGGACCCCTCCGAGTTCGCGGACCTGCCCGAGCGCGGGGCCTTTCGTCGGCGGGTGCCCGGCCTCGGCAGCGCACCGTTCATCCTCTTTCTGGCGCGCCTTCACCCGCAGAAGTCGCCGATGACGCTGCTTTCTGCCTTCGAGCGGCTCCAGACGGCGAACCCGGAGCTGCACCTCGTCTTCGTCGGCCCCGATCAAGGTGAGCTCGCCGGGCTCCGTGGGCGGACGGCGAGCGCGGGGCTCGAGAGCCGGGTCCACTTCGTCGGGCCAGTGCTCGGATCTGCGCGCATCGAGGCCCTGAGAGACGCCGCCGTGTTCTGCCTGCCGAGCGTTCAAGAGGGCCAGAGCGTCGCGGTGCTCGAAGCGTTGGCCGCCGGCACGCCCTGTGTGCTGACGACGACCTGCGACTTCAACGACGTCGTGACGGCCCGTTGCGGGCTCGTCGTGCCTCGAGACCCTCGGGCCTTGGCCGACGCGCTCGACACCGTCCTGCGTGCGGCGGACCGCGAGCAGATGGGTGAGCGGGGCCGCGCGCTCGTCTTCGAGCACTTCACCTGGGAGGTCGTCGCGAAGCGCGTCGAGGTCATGTACGCGCTCTGCAGGGGCAAAAATGGAGGTGATTCCCCATGAAGTCGGTCTTGTATTTTGGTGACCCTCAAGGGGCGCTCGCGCTGCTCGAACGGGGCATAAACCTCTGCGGGGTGGTCCACGGCCGTCGCGGGGGTCCGGGGGCTACGGCACTCCTCCCACGGCTGCGTTCGACGCCGCGTCTTCACCTGCCTGATCTGGACGACCCGACCGTCGTCGAGCGGCTCGCCGCCCTGAAGCCCGACCTCATCGTCGCGGCCTTCTACCCCAAGCGCATCCCAGCGCCGGTCCTGGCTTTGGCCCCCGGCCTCAACGTGCATCCCAGCGCCCTGCCCCGCTTTCGGGGCCCCGATCCCATCTTGTGGACCCTGCGCTCCGGAGACCCGGAGACGGAGGTCTGCGTGCAGCTCCTCGCCTTGGGTCTGGACGAAGGCGACGTGCTCCGGCGCGACCGCTTCGAGGTCGGGCCCCGCGAATCGTCAGGTAGCTTGTCGATGCGCCTGGAGGCCCACGGGGCCGTCGCCATCGCCGAGGTCGCTTTGCTCTTCCTCGAAGGTCGAGCCCCGGTTCCGGTCCCGCAAGAGGGCGAGGTCGTCTGGGCGCCTCAGCTCGCGCCCGAAAAAGCCGAGATTGACTGGCAGCTCAGCGCCGTCGAGGTTGATCGGTTTGTTCGGGCCTGCGCGCCGTACCCGGGCGCGTTCACGGGCATTGGCGAGGAGCTGCTCGTCGTGCTCGAGGTCCGCCCTGTCGACGCCGGGACGTTCGGGGTCCTGCCACCCGGCACGCCGTATGTGCAGGGGGGCTGCGCGTTTATCCGATGTGGCGAAGGCGCCGTGCGACTCCAGCGCCTGCGTCTGGGGCGAAGGCCGCTGACCGGGCGTCAGCTCGCGAGCCTTCTGGTTTGAGCGCGGCGGGCAGCAGCCCGGCTTAGGTGAGCCCGCAGACGAGCACCTGCGACTCGCACTGAGCGTCGAGGCTGCCCCCCTCGAAGTCCCCGAAGCGGTGCCGGACCTGAAAGCCGTTGCCGTGAAGCAGCGCGAGCAGCTCCGCGGGGAAGAAGTACCGATGTGAGAGCTCGACGACGTAGCTCGGCGGGCCGCTCTCCAGGGGGTCGGTGCGATCGTAAAGCAGCTTGATTTGATTGAGCTGCGTGACAGCGTCGTAGGCCGTCTGCTCGGCGTAGGTGAAGTGACAGTCGTAGCGCGGGTGCTTGAAGCGGACCCCGGCGAAGGTCTTGAACGCCGGCCGGTTCAGGTAGTCGAGATCGGGCATGAGCACGTCGAGGAGGAACAGGCCATCCGGCGCGAGGTGCCGTCGAATCTGCGTCAGGCACCGCTCCGCGTCCTCGTTGGTATACAGGTGCATGAACGCGTTGAACGGGCAGGAGATGAGCGGGAAGCGCTGCTCGAAGTTGAACGCGCGCATATCCCCTTGAACGAGCCTCAGTCGATCGCGACTCGCCTTCGGCAGCTTCAGCCGACCCTCTTCACAGCGGTCCAGCATGTCCGTCGACAGATCGAGCCCCAAGACGTTCGCGCCCTTGCGGACCGCCTTCAGCGCGATGCGACCGCTGCCCACGCCGAGCTCGAGCACGGGGGCTGCGGCGTCGGCGTGCCGCAGGTAGTGGTCGGTGTAGAACCGCACGTCCGAGAGCCGCCCGCGGTACTCGTAGTCGTAGTAGACAGGGTCGAGATACAGGGCGGTGGTGCCGGCGACGAGGTCGAACTTCATGCGGGGGTTGTGGCAAACCGAGCGAGACAACTCAAGTCGGAAAGCCGGGCGCAGAGGGGTGATGCCGGGCGCCTCACCCGAACACCCCCCCGACATCCTGCGGTCTAATCACCTCGACCGATTCGCTGAGCGGATACCGCTCGGCGACCGGGCCGACGACATAGGCTCGCGCCACGCCCAGGTCTTCGCAGGCGGTCCAGAATCCCCGCGTCGGTTTCGGCGCGCTCGACAGTTTGATCTCGAACGCCACGCGCTGGCCTTTCCACTCGACCACGCAGTCCAGCTCCGCCCCGGCCGCCGTCCGGTAGAAGCCGCACGTCGAGAGCGGCGGGGCGGCGGCGATGATCTGTTCGAGCACGAACCCCTCCCAGGACCAGCCCGCGGCCGGGTGGCCGAGCAGGGCGTCCATGTTCGGGATCCCCAGGAGGGCGTGCAAAAGCCCGCAGTCGCGAACATAGACCTTCGATGACTTCGTCAGCCGTTTCCCGACGTTCGGCAGCACCGGCTCCAGGCGCCGGAGCAGCATGGCGTCGACCAGGAGGTCGAGGTAGCGCCCGACCGTCGTGTGAGAGATCCCCCCGAGCGCGAGGCCGAGCTGGCTGGCATTGAAGAGCTGGCCGTGGACGTGCGCGACCATCAGCCAGAAGCGGCGCAACGTCTCGGCGGGGATCGTCACGCCGAGCTGCGGGAGATCTCTCGCCAAATACGTCTGGACGAGGTCCTGCCGCCACTGCATCGACTGCCCGTCGTTCGCTGCCGTGAAGCTGAGCGGGAAGCCGCCTCGCAGCCAGAGGCGGTCAAGCTCCTCTGGCCCAACCTCCGCCAGAAGCAGCGGCGTCAGCTCCAGATACGCTACCCGCCCGGCCAGCGACTCGGCGGATTGCCGGAGCAAGGCGCGGCTGGCCGAACCCAAGAGGAGGAAGCGGCCGGGCCGGCGGTCGGCGTCAATCTCCGGTCGAAGCGCCGCAAAGAGATCCGGCATGGCCTGGACCTCGTCGAGGACCACGAGCTTGTCGCGGTGACGCGCAAAGTACAGCTCCGGGTTGGAGAGCCGAGCGCGGTCGGCCCCGACCTCCAAGTCGAGGAAGACGGCTTCGGGATGGGCGGCCGCGACCCGACGGGCCAGCGTCGTCTTCCCCACCTGACGCGCCCCGAGCAGCACGACCGCCGGCTGAGACGCCAAGCGCTGGGCGA
>SHZC01000240.1 GCA_009692505.1 Myxococcales bacterium | reverse complement strand
GTTCGAGACCTTCAGCAGCTGTTCTTCGCCGGAGTTCTTGATCTTGACGACGCGGGGGTCGGAGTGACCCCGACGGTCGACCCGGCGCGGGAACGCGAGCACCCCCTGCGGCTCAAGCTCGATGTCGTTGGACTTGACTGAGAGGAACTTGCTCTCGTCACCGCCACAGCTGAGCAGGGTGGCGGCGGCGACAAACGAGATCAGGGCCAAGGGTGACTTCACAGAGGGGCTCCTCAACTGACTATTCATGGCGGGGGAAACACTCGGCCTCGTAGGAGATCCGAATGATGGACCCGGCGACCGGAACCTGGCCTTCGTCGAAGACCACCGAGTTGCTGTCTCGGTCAAAGGCCCACCCGGCCGGCCGATTGGCGCCGTCGACCTCGACTGTGATCGACTCTTCGACGGCTGGGCGAGACAAGAAGAACTGAACCTGGAGGCCGAAGGCGGTGTTGCCGATCTCGCGCAGATCATCGCCGAAGTTATTGTTACAGATGCTGGCGACGGTGCCGTTCGTGCGGCGCGAGACCTCGACGTAGCGTCGACCCGCGTCGGCCGCGCCGTCCCCGCTCATGCACGCGGCCGCGTTGCCCCCGTTGTCGGCGCCGACGATGGAGTGGGCGTGCATCCGGTTCTCGTTACGGAAGCCTTTGATGCTCTTCAGGAAGTCGACGTAGAAGTTGATCGTGCCTGTCGACTGGTCCTCTTCGTCGGACAGAAAGACGATCTCCAGCGCGGCGGTCTCGCGGAGGAAGCCGCGATTGTGTCCGCCGCAGGAGCCCTCGACGCAGGTGTCGGGCATCTGGCATTGGCCGTCGTTCTGGCAGGCGACGCCGGTGTCGAAGATGTTCGGATCCGTGAGCGCGCGGTGGGCCGCCTCCAGCCCGGTCTCATTGCCCGCGCCGTTGACCCCGAGGTCCGCGTGATCGGTGAACTGCTGCTCCGCGTTTGGCCCTCGACGAATGATTCGGGGAGCCCCGATCAGTTTGCCGTTCTCCGCCGCGTTATCCAGATCCGTGGACACGACGCCGAGCTGAAAGTCGTTCTGGAACTGGTCTGCGCCCTGGATGAAGCTATCGAAGTTCGACCGCAGGTTGCCCTGTTCCTCGCTCATGGAACCGGAATTGTCGATGACGAACAGCACATCGACCTCCTGCCCGCTGGCCTGGACGAACTCGTCGGTCTGGCGGGTATCGAGCGTGCCTTCACCCGTCAGCGGCACATGGAGCTCGCCGTTATCGCTGGCGTCCGAGACGAACACGACGTCGCACGCATCCCGGCCGACGTTGCCGGGCTCGTAGGTGAACTGGAAGTCAGCCGGCCGGGCGCGCGTAATGGCGATGCAGCCGTTCATGTCGGCGACCGGGCGATCGATGAGGATGAACTCGGCGCAGCCCGGGCCTTCGAGTCGAACGTCGGTGATGCAGATCGGGGCGATGCCCGTATTGTAGACGGTGACGCGCTCGGTGCGGGAGGCACACTCACCCGCGGTCACGAGGCCGAAGTCAACGTGGCCGGGGATGACCTCGATGTTGCTGTCGCCGCCTACGCCCACGAGGTCAGCCGTCGCCGTCCGCTCTTCCATGCGGTAGGGGTCCCAGAACGTGAGCGTATAGGTGCCGCGGTCGGCGTTGAACGCGATGGGTCGGTAGGTGAACTCCACGGGGCTCAGCGACGCCGGGGCGATCCGGCCCCGAGGCGCGCGGCGATTGATGGAGAAGGGGTTCTGATTGAAGCCGGGGATCGGCAGGACGATCGCGTCGAGGCGTTCGTCCCGAATCTCGCAGTTGCCCGAGCCACGATTGAAGATCACGATCTCCCGGTTCGCCGAGGTGCCGCGTCGAACGAGGCCGAAGTTTGCCGGCGCGCCGAGCAAGCTGATCTCGCAGGTCGGTGTGCCGCCGCCCTGAACCGTGAGCGGCACCTGAACGTTCGGAGTGGCGGGCGAGTCGTTCTCGACGACGAGGGCGGCCATCGCCATCTCGCCGTCCATGAGGTCGTCGTTGACGAAGAACACCTCGACCATCGCCACGCTGAGCGGCGCGACGCGGGCCGCAAGGACCTCGCCGGGTAGCGGTTGAAGACGGAAGCCGGCGCTCCCGTCGATGCGGAGGTCGAGGAGGTTGAGCTCAACGTCGCCGCAGTTGGTGATCTGCACGAGCTGGTGGGCGCTCTCGACCGAGCGGGGGACGCGCCCGAAGCTGACCGCGACGGGCTGCACGTCGATGCACGTGGCGCGCACACGTCCGGTCACGGTGACCTCGACGCGGGGCTCGTCGGCGTCGTTGCTGTCGATGACGACCCGCGTATTGTGCCGCCCGTCGACGCGGGGGTGGTAGCTGAGACCGAACTCGAACGTCGAGCGCGACTCGATGATGAGCGGCCAAGCAGCGGGCAGATCGTGAAAACGATATTGGGCGTTGATGGGGTTGCTCGGGTCGAGCTGAAGCGCCAAATCAATCTTCGAGACGACGAGCGGTGAGTCGCCCTCGTTGAAGATCTCCAGCGGGACGACGTCCGAGTCGGCGCCCAGATCGAGCGCCCCGAACGCGATGGACTCCCGTGAGACGTCGATCTCCGGGCTCGGCTCGGAGCCTCGAATCGGCACCAGGACCCGCGGCTGATTCGGGTCCGTCGTCTCGATGACGAGCGTCCCGTCATCCCGATTCTGACCCGTCGGGAGGTAGGTCACCTCGATGCGCAGCGTGTCGTCTCGCCCGAGTGAAGGACGCTCGGCACCGCCCGCGCTGATGCGGTAATCCGTCGACGAGTCCATCGACAGGGAGATGTTCGTCACGGTGACGGGCGCTGAGCCCAGGTTGGCGAGCTGCACTGACTTCGTCTCTGGCGTGCCTGAGGGCACCGCGCCGAAGATGAGCTCGCGTGGGTTGACCGCCAGCTCGCCGACCGCCTCGTTCGGCCGCAGCGGGATTCGAAGGGTGGGCACCTGCGGATCGTTGCTGTAGACCAGAATCTCCCCGCCATCGATGCCCGGATTGAGGGGGGCATACGAGAGGTTGACGCGGGCGAGCGCGTCCGCGCCGATTCGCAGCGGCAGGGGGTCATGGGTGAGCGTCATCTCGCGCGTGTCGACGTCGCTCGACAGCCTGATCTGGGTCACGATGAGGGTCGACCCCGAAGGACCGATGTTTCGAATATCGACGATGTACTCATCGGTCTCGCCCAGCGGGACCGAGGCCAGCGAGAGCACCTCCGGCTCCGAGGTGATCGCCGGGAAGCTCCCGGCTCTCAGCTTGTCGTCATCGCTGCACTGAAGCAGGAGCGGGGCGATAAGGACCAGGGAGATGATGGGAAGTAACCGCGACATCTTTGAACCTCTTCCGCTGAACAGCGCGGACACGCTACTCGCTGCGCGCGTCACTGGACAAGACCGACCAACGCTTGGGCGCCGAAGACTACGGGCGGGTGTACTCGGCCTCTTCGAGGACCTGGTCTTGGATCTCAATCTCCGGGCAGGTTCCGAAGTCTTCGCACCACCGCACAGACGTGATCCACCAGAGCTGCCGAACGGCGGTGAGCTCGCGATCGAGGTATTCGCCAAGGAGCTCGCCACGCACATAAACGCGGGCCGTGACGAGGGAGACGTGCTCGATGGTGGGATCACCCTCGCCCCCAAACGAGCTCTCGCTGCGGTAGTACAAGGCGCCAATGTCGTAGGTCACGCCGGGCTCTGGCCGGGAGAGGTTGATGTTCTCGGGGCCCGCGCCGGTCGTATCATCAATGTCGAGGGTGGGGTCGTCGACGGGATCCATCGGCGTGCCCCAGTCCGGCTGCTTATTGCTGAAGAAGCAGTCGAAGCCGTTGGACTGCGCGTTCCAACCGCCGTCGGCGTCTTCGTGACGCAGGTGCAGATCGACGTCGGTGCCGCTCCCATCGGTCTCGTCGGGATCATCGGGCGTCGTCCACACGAGCTGGATGTGCAGGTCTTTCTCCGGGACGGCGTCGACTGTGACGATCGCCGCGCGGGGGTTGCAGCTCTCCTGCCCAAAGTTGTCCGTGACCACGAGCTCGAACGTGTAGTGCCCGGCGAGATCGACAAAGAAGAAGGCCGCGGGCGTGCTCGGATCGTCGTCGTCTCCGCCATCGGCCGGACGCGCCGAATCGGAGTACCGCTCGACGACCTTGGCCACGCTCCCGTCGGGGCGCTCGGAGACGGTCCAGATATAGGATCTGACCATGCCATCCGGATCGTTCGACGGTGTGGCGTCCAGAGACAGGATGTCGAGGGGCTGAACGTGGTACTCCGACGTGACGGAGACCGGGATGGGGCACTCATTGTCCACACCGCGGCCAAAGAGGCTGACCTCGACCTCGGGCGGGAAGGCGTTGGTCGTCAGGATGAGGCGCGCTCCATAGGCCAACAGCTCAGTCGGGCGGAACTCCATGGGCAGCGACCGGCTCGGGAAGTTCGCCTCGCCGAGCCGCGCCGGGAGCGTGAAGAGCGGCTCCCCGTCTGCGGGAGCCATAAAGGTCTCGCCGACCGCGAAAGCGTCGTTCCCGCCCTCGATCCGCATCGCGAAGATCTTCAGCTCGGTCTGCCCGCAGCTCAGGATGGATAGGGGCCTTACGTTCGGCGTCTCAACCTCGGGATCGGTGCTGTCGACCATGCGTGACGCACCGAATTCGACCGACTCCGGGACCACCTGGATGCACGCCACCTCGCTGTTGGCCACGAGGTTGACGACGAGGTCCGGCGCATTGCCGGCGTTGCTTCGGATGTGCAACTCGACCTCATCCGGGCCAGGGCCGTTGGGGAGATACGACGCGGCCACGCGCCTCGACGAACCGGAGTCCACGACGAAGGGCTCCGGGAGATCCGCGGAGAGAACCTGCTCGCCGTCGCGCACCTGAAACTCGTCGGTCCCGGTGATCGAGAAGGCCGACACCCGGAGTGCTGCGACCCCGAGGTTGGTGATCGTCAAGTCCATTGACCTCTCACTGCCCGGCTCGACGCGCTCGAAGTTGACGGTCGTCGGCTGCACGCGGATCTCGGCGCCCGACTCTTCGCTCGTGATGAGGAGCTCGACGGTGGGCCGGCCCGAGTCGTTCGTGAGGAACCGAACGAGCCCGGTATCCGTCGCTTGCTCCTCGTCTGTGGGGGTGTAGACGACGATCAATCGGAGAGGATCGGGCGCGCGACCGGCGACGGTGAGATCGCCCGCCCCAATGTCCAGCAGCTCGCCGTCGGGCGCGCGCACCTTCAGCGCGAACTCGCCGCCCGCGCTCGAGGTGTCTACGAGGGCGAAGTCAGCCATTCGAAGTTCACCGGCACCCCGATTGAAGATCTGGACCTCCGACTCGGTCGTCGAGCCGACGGCCAGCTTAGGTAGCGAGAATCGCTCGGGCGTGATGTCGATGAGGGGCGTCTGCTCGCTCCTTGGTCCTTCGCACGCGCCAAGCACGCTGATGAGGCTGACGAGGAGAAGCCGTGAGATCGGACCAATGCCGCGCATCGAGGAGCCTCCGAATTGTGGATGGAACGAATGGGCGGGCGCGAGGAAGGAGGGCGTGCCCGGGGGCACTCTAGCAGGAAGGCCGGTCAGAAGATCAGGCAGAAGGCCTGTCAAAAGCTCAGGGGCGTGTATCGAAGCACTGAACGGCCGACTCCACGAGTGCTGCGGGCCAGTGAATCGTGGCCACCTGGCAGAACGCGTCCTGCGCGGCGAGGGGGAACTCACCGCCCTCGACGGCGCCGGTGTTGGGATCCATGCCCGTGTAGTCCCAGGTCAGAGCGCCGTTGAGGAAGATGCGGACCTTCGCGATGGACTCGCCGAAGTCGGTGCCGTTCACGAGTTCGCGGCTGCTGTAGTAGTGGATCCCGACGCGATAGGGTCCGCCGAGGACAACCGTCGACTCGGGCTTCGCGAGGTTCGCGTTCTCGGGGCCGCCGCCGCTGATGTCGTCGATGTCGATGATCGGGTCATCGGACGGGTCCTCGAGCGTGCCCCAGTCGGGGTTCGGGTTGCCGAAGTAGCAGTCGTAGGGTTCGGTGAACCAGTCGTCGGCGAGCGGGTGAAGGAGGTGCAAATCAACGTCCGTGCCTTCGCGGTCGGTCTCGTCGGGATC
>SHZC01000036.1 GCA_009692505.1 Myxococcales bacterium | reverse complement strand
GGAGGCGGACCGAGACGTCGGTCAAGCTGCTGTACCCGACCTGCCGCTCACGGTTGCCGACGAGCTCCAGACGCCGGACGCCCGAGACCGGGGTGCCCCCCATGTCTGCGCCGGGGGTGATCGGCGGGTTGCCGGCGTCGGCGTTGCCTTTGCCCCCCGAGGGCGCCTCATCGGCGCAAGCAGCAGCGAACGCGGCGGAGACTATCGCGGCGAAAAGCCACGCCTTGCCAGCGAACAATCGATTCATGGAACCCCCAGAGTAGTCGTCGTTTTGAAGTCGCGGTGCGCATTCTGTGCGGAACGACCGTTGAGGTCAAAAGGAGAGGATTCAGCGGTCGAGGATTTGGTCAAGCCGCTTGAGGAGGTCGCGGGTCTGATCGGTCGTGCCGATGGAGAAGCGGACATAGCCGGCGAGCTGGTTCAGACCCGAGCGGTCCCGAACATAGACCCCCTCTTCCTGGAGGCGCTTGACGACCCATGGGGCCTGATCGAAGTGCACGAGGAAGTAGTTGGCCGGCGTGATCCGGCAGTCGAGGGCCCGCCGCTGGAAGTAGGCCTCGATGAGGGCCTTGCTGGCCTTGACCTCTCCCAAGTACCAGTTGAGGTACTCTTGGTCCTCAAGCGCCGCCATGGCCCCGATCTGGGCGAGCACGTTGACGCTCTTGGGGTTGAAGACCCGCCGAAGGTCGCGGATGACCTCAGGCGCTCCCATCGCGTAACCGATCCGCAGACCGGCGATGCCGTAGGCCTTGGAGAACGTGCGGGTAATGATCAGGTTCGGGTGAGCCTCGAGCAGCCCGATGGCCGAGACCCCGGCGAACTCGGAGTACGCCTCATCGCAGATGACGAGCGTCTCGGGGCAAGCCGCCGCGATGGCCGAGACCTCGTCGGGTGAATAGATGACCCCCGTCGGATTGTTCGGGTTGACCAGATAGAGGAGCCGGGGGCGCAGGCGCACGGCCGCGTCGATGATCCCCTCGAGGTTGGGTCCGAAGGCGTCTTCACCGTAGACCGGCACGATGTTCGCGCTGCGCTTCTGGGCGAAGACGAGGAAGTGCGTATAGGTCGGCGAGGGGACGAGCACGGTGTCGCCGGGATCGAGGTAGGTCGTGCAGATGGTGTCGAGCGCGTCGTCGCTGCCGTTGGTGATGAGCAGGCGATCGCCCGAGAGGCCGTGAAAACGCTCGAGCTTCTCGATCAGGTTGGTGCTGTTGAGCACGGGGTACCAGTTGAGGTGGTGCTCCTGCCCGAGAAACGCCGTGATGGCCGAGATGACCTTCGGGGACGGCGGGACCGTCGACTCGTTCCAGTCGAGCTTGAGCGGGACCTGGTCGGGGCGCCCATGGATGGCCTCGAGCGACGACGTGGCGAGGTAGGGCTTGACCTCGCGGATCGTGCGAGCCACGGCGATGGGGGCCTCGACCGCTGCCGGCCGGGCCACCGAGAGGTGCGCGTGGTTTTTGGACGGGGTCGGGGACATCGAAACTCCGGGTCGGGGTTCGCGCTTTCAAATCACCGATACGGTGAGTAGATTGCGGTGCGCCGCGCGGCGACGTACGCGAGGCATACGCAAGTTGCAAGCCACAGGAAAACCTGGTGTCGAACTTCCGCCGCTCTCAGCGCTTCCCCTTCAAGCTCGACGTCCTGCTCCATGGGCAGATGCGGCCGACACCCACGACGACTGACGACGTCAGCTTCCACGGCGTCTTCATTCGGACGGACGAGGAGCGGGTGCCGAATCAGCTGATCAAGTTCACAGTGATCGATCCACGCGATGGCGAGCGCCTGGAGTTGATGGGCATCGTCGCGCGCTGCATCACGTCTGCCGAGCGGACCTCCAGCCGTGCGCCGGGGATCGGCATCTCGTTGTTCGGCAACGATCGGAGCACCGAGGCCCTCTGGGTCGCGGTGATTCGCCAGGTCAAGGTCTGGGTCGAGCACGGGATGAAAGCCCCCCCGCCGGCTGGTCCGCAGGCCCCCGCGTTGAGCCCCAGCCCCGACGCCCTCTCCGGTGTCGCCCGCCCCGCGCCCCGAAATCAGACGCCCGTGCCCTCGCCCGTGCCCGCCTCCAGAACGGTCGTGCTGCCCGCGCCGTCCGATCTAAAAGACGTCGCCCCGCCGCGAGTGGGCCCAATTCCGGTGGCCGCGCCTCCGCCTCCGCCCGCCGCGCCGCCCGCCACACCGGCAATCGCCCAGGGCATCGACGCGACCCGCCGCGAGCACGTCCGGCGTCCGGGCAAGTTCAACGTGACGCTGCGCCCGGAGGGGCTGGCCGCCCTCCAGCAGTTCGAGCTCAAGGACATCAGCGAAGGCGGCACGTTTGTTCTGTCCGCCACGCTCATCTCGCTGAGCAGCCGAGTGAACCTTCGGCTCGTCCATCCGCATTCCGGCGAGACCTTTCAGATCGCGGGACACGTGGCCCGCACGGTCGACAGCCTCGACGAGACGGAGAAGGGCATCGGCATCAAGTTCGACATGCCGCGGGTTGATCGAAGCCTCTGGGCCAAGTTCGTCGGACGGCACGCGCCGGTGCAGACGGGCGGGGTGGACGTGCTCCCAACCGAGCCGAGTCTTGGAGTACGGGTACACCGAACGGCGACTGAACCCTCCATCCTGCTGGGCCTGAGGGAGGCCCCGGTTCCCGCAGGGGGTGCCGACGGAGATCCAGGTGGCCCACCCATCGTGCTCGACGCCCGAGAGGTGCCGGTCGCGCTGCTGCTCGGTGAAGGCTTGAGCCGACCGCCCACGGTCGATCTGACACGACCGCCCACGGTCGATCTGACACGACCGCCCACGGTCGATCTGACACGACCGCCCACGGTCGATCTGACACGACCGCCCACGGTCGGGCCACCCCCTCGAATGCCCCCGCTGCCCGCAGGTTTGCCTCCGCTGCCTGCGGTCATGCCCCCCCTGCCCGCGGTTGGGCCCCCCCGTAAGCCCTAAAGACTGAAAGTGAAGGACGCCCCGATGGAAGACGAACGCATCGACCAGTTTCGCAAGATGGCCAAGGCCAACCCCGACGACGACCTCGCCCACTTCGCCCTGGGCCAAGCCCTCGCCGAGGCCGGGAGGGCAGCCGAGGCGGTCATCGTCCTGCGGCAGGTGATCAAGCTCAACGCAGATTATAGTCGGGCCTATGTGGTCCTCGGTCGGGCTCAGCTCGCCATCGGCGACGAGACCGCGGCGATCGAGACCTGGCAGCAGGGGCACACGGCGGCGATCCGGCGGGGTGATCTCATGCCGGCCAACGAGCTTCGGGGGCTCTTGCTCGCGCATGGGGCGAGCGTCGGCGATGAGGGCCTGATCGGCATCGGCGAGTCCGGCGACGAGCCCGAGCGCGAGCCCGTGGATCTGCGGGAGCCGGGTGAAGGTGAGGTGCGTGATCAACGCACGGGGCGCATCGGACGCCGGATGAAGTTCAACCCCTTCGGCGATCCGCTCGGGGACTTCATCCAGGAGAACATCAGCCAGGAGAGCTGGGACGCCTGGATGGAGATGAGCATCAAGGTCGTCAACGAGCTGCGCCTGGACCTCGGTGACCCCGAAGCGCAGCGCACCTGGGACGTCCAGATGAAGGACTACCTCAACCTGCCCGAGCACTTCTTCGAGGACCGCGAGTACGGCTGAGGGGGTGGCCCAAATCAGAAGATCAGGCCCCGACGACCGCGGATTCACTGGGGGAGCTACAGCGGGCCAAAGAGCCGTTCAACGGTGCCCGGCAGTGCAAACACGTGGAGCCGGTCATCGGTCAACGGCATGAGATCAAACTTGAGGTAGAACTTCTGAGCGGCCTCGTCCTTGGCGTCCACGAGGAACGCCGCCCAAGCGACCTCGTTGGCATCTTGCGGGTCAGGACAGGGGGGAGGCGGCCGATGCTCACTGCGGCCAGGGAGAGCGTATAGAAACCTCTCACAGCACGCGTGGCCTGGTCCTCAGCGATGAAGACCGTCGCTACACTGCGCCGGGCATCCGGGGACGCTTGGTCACGGAGGTAACGGTCGAGAGCGTCAACCCCGCAGGTGAACGCCTTTATGTCGTGGCGGCTCTCCAGCGGGGTGATCGAGTACCGCTGCCCCAGGCGAGGCTCCTCGTTCAACGCGCTTCATCCAGGTAGCGGCGGGCGGCGGCCTTCATCCGGTCGCTGGTAGCGCGTCTGCGACGTTGGGCTACTTCACGTCGGCGCACTCGTGTTTTCGGCACACCCGGTTGCCTTTGCAATCAGTGTCCTTCGTGCAGCCGCTGCCCGAATCTGCTTGGGCCGGCGCGCCCGTGATGGCGGCCCCTGGGATCCCAATGATCACCGTTTGCTGCTGCTGCTGCTGCTGCTGCTGCTCGCCTCTCCCCGCAGCCTTACCCTCGCACTCCATCGCAGCACCGTACGATGGGTGATAGTCACCGGCCCAAACCCAGGGTAAGAGCAAAAAGAAGCCCGCGACGATGCGAAGGCCCGACAAACTGTCGGATCGGTTGATGGTCAGCCAACGCGTCTTGCAATCGTTCCCTTCGAGACGGAATCGTGTCGAGGTCCAAACGGGTGAGCTGTCCTCGTACCACGTCTCGCCGGTGCCGATGGCCCGCCCGCTGGACTCCTCGTAGATCGTGACATCACGGTGCGCGGTGATCTGCGTCCGAGATACGCAGGCGGACAACACACAGATGATGACACACAGAGCGAGAACTGGCTTCATTGTGGCCCCCCTGTCCGACAGGTATCTCGGACGCCGGGGAGAATTAGTCGGGTGAGTGGTGCTGTCAAGCGAACCGTCGCCCAAGGCCGCGCCTCGTCAAGGCAATTGACCATCTGCCTCGGGCCATCGCTCGATCACCACGGCCAACCACCCGAAGCCCGATGCGCGCAACTCGCCGACCTGTGCGCGCAGCGTCTCCACCTCGGGGGGGCGCTGTCGGGCGGCCTCCACGAAAGCGGCGGGCAGGCTCCTCCCGAGGCTCCTCCCCTCGAGCTCGGCGAGCGAGACGAGGTTGCGGAGCACCCGAACGTCGCCGGGGTTCACGGTCCACGCGTGCAGCATCGCGGCTTTGCCTTCGTCGAGCCGCCCGCCTTCGACGTAGGCGATGCCCAAATTGAGCGCGGCTTTGGCGTTGTTTGGGGCCGCGTTGAGCTCGGTGGACCACAAGGCCTCCTCGCTCGCCCAGTCCTTCGAGCGGGTGTAAGTCGAGAGCACAAACACGACGCCCAACGTGACGAGCACAAGGCGAGTCGCCCGGGGCGCGCGGGCCTCGAATGCGAGGGACGCGGCGGCGAGGGAGAGGGCGACGCCGAACATCGGCAGGTACAGGAAGCGGTCGGCCGCGAGGACCGGCAGCGGGACGAGGTGCAGTACGGGTAGGACCGAGGCCGCGGCGAGCAGCCCGCCGATCAGCACGGGTCCGCGGCGGGCGAGGCGGACTGCGAGCGCCAGGGCGACAGCAAGCGCGCCCAGGACAACCACCCCGAGCAGGGTCAGCGGGCCGAACTCGGACACCGGGAGGTCGTCGTAGAAGACGCGCCCGGGTGCTGGAAAGACCACGCGAGAGACCGCCTGCCCGAGCAGCGTAGGCACGGCGGTGAGAAGGTCGTCGCTTTGGAAGAAGAGCCTCGGCGTCGCGGGCGGGCTGAAGACCAAGCGGGCGCAGACGACGAGGCCGACCACAACGAAGAGCCCGACGACGCGCCGTCGCACCGCCCCGAACGGGGTTCGAAGCGCCCAGAGTCCGATGACCGCCAGGCCCGGCACGACGAGCGCGCTCTCCTTGCTGCCCACGGCGAGCACAAGGTACACGACCGCGATCAGGGGCCGCGCTTGTCTCCGTAAGACGGCCTCGAGGCTGAGGAGCGCGAAGGCCGTGGCCAGGAGATCCGTTCGGGCTGAGATGAAGTCCACCGCCTCGACCTGCACCGGATGCAGGGCGAAGATCACGGCGGCGAGGCGCGAGGTTGTGTCGTCCCCGCCGAGGTGCCGCGTCAGGCGCAGGACCAGCGCGACGTTGACGATGTGAAACGCGAGGTTCGAGACCCGAAAGGCGAGTGGTGAGCCCCCGGAAACCACAAAGGTCAAGGCATTGAGCACGTGGGGGATCGGCCGCACATAGCCGCCCTCGGGTTGGCCCTGCGCTTGCCCGAAGAAGTCGCCCAGGCAGGTGCGGAGGGCCAGAGCGAGGTCGTGCATGAGCGGCGAGTCGCGCAGCAGGATGACGTCGTCGAAGACGAAGCCGCCCAGGAGAGCCTGAGCGTGCACGGCCAGGAGCACGACGCTGAGGGCGACGAGGAGGCGGGCATCGGTCAGTCTTGAAGGGGGTTCGAGCACTCGTCTCTCCGGGTACCACGCGCTGTCGCGGGTCTCGCTGCGTCAGTGAAGCTCGAGCGTCGTGATGTGAAGCCCGGGCAGGCGCGCTTGTATGGCCTCAAGTCCCCCGGGGCGCAGGTCCTCGGGGGTCGCCCAGGCAAAGATGACCCGGTCGTCAAGGGCGGGGCTTGGGGCCATGATGCCGAAGACCCAGCCGGTCGGGCTGGCTTGATGGCGACGGACGAGGACGAGCGAGGGCTTGGTCTCGTCGGGGACGGCCTCGTACGGCGTCGAGGCGTTGATGGCGATCAGGTGGGCCTGCATGAGGACGTACGGGAGTATGGTCAAGGTACTTGTCGAGATCGCCATGGCCATGACCGGCGACGGTCGTAAACCGCCGAGCGAGAGGGCGACGCAGACCGAGAGCGGGGCGACGAGCACGAAGAGGTACGCCGGCCCGAAGTCGGCGACGCCCGCCATGCTGTAGGGCAGGAGCGCGGCGAGCAGGAGGGCGCAAAAGACGAGGATGAGTCTTCGAGGCCCAGACACCCCGGGCGGGCAGGCCCGTCGACTCTGAGCGAAGACAATGAGCACAACCGAGAGCGGCCCGAGAGCGAGCCAGAACGAGAGGCGGAAGAGGTTGCCGCCCCAGAGGACGAGCGCCCCACCGAGGTCGTGGTTCTTGTAGACGTGCGCCCCGAACCCCCAAAAGACTTGGGATTGGGTGGCGGTCATCGGCAGGGTGAACGGGTCGCCCATCAGCGCGTCGTTGTAGACGAGCTGAAAGCCAGCGAACGGCAGGAAGCCCAGCAGCGCGAATGCTGTACCGCGAATGAGCGGGAGGCGCGCTCCACCCCGAAGCCCCGACCAAAGAAAAACGAGCCCGGTGCACAACCCCACGACGCCGAACTCCAGGGGCCGCGTGAGGAGCATGAGGCCGAGCACCGCGCCGAGGCTGACGGACGCTGTGCGCTGCCCCGAAAGCGCGAGCGAACCGGCAAAGGCGACGACCAAGAGCAGGAGCGCGAAGGCCGCGTATGGCTCGACCGTCGCGCCCATCAAGAGGTAGGTCGGCGCGAACAAGACGAGCAGGGCGGCGCGGCGGGAGACGAGGTCCCAGGTCTCGCCCAGGAGACGACGTGCGGCCAGATAAGTCGCCGGGACAAGGGCCGCGTGAATCGGCCAGAGCGAGAGGAAGGGGTCGTCCAGGAGCCAAACGCCGGGTGCCATCAAGAGCGCCAGACCGGGCTGTAGATAGCAGAACCACTTCCCGTCACGCACTGTCAGGAACGTATAGTCGAAGCGCCGCAGATCGGGCGGCGGCGGCACGGCGAGGTCGAGCTGCGCGAAGGTCCGCGCCTGAAAGTGATAGGCCCACTCGTCGTCGGTCAGCGGCCCCTCGCCGAGCACGAGGTACCGCACGACGCCCAGCCCGAGGAGTGCTGCGACCCACATGAAGAGGGCGAAGTGTTTCGGGCTCAACGGCGGCCGCGATGCGAGCGCCTCGAAGCGAAACAGTCGCGAGCCACCCCAGACAAGGAGCAGTGCCGCGGGCAGGCCGAGGATCCACGAGGCGAGCCCAAGCCGCAGCTCATGGGGCGCGACACCGAGCTGGTCGGCCGGCGTGCGGACGAGCTGGAAGCCGTCTTCCGGCAAGACCACGAGCCAGAAGGCGACGACGAGGAGCAGCGCCGCTGCGACGACGAGGATCGGCAGCGCCGCTGGGACGACGAGGCTCGGCAGCGCCGCTGGGACGACCGAGGCTCTGGCGAGGCTGCGCTCAGGGATCTGCATCGGCACCCACGATGCCACCGAAAGCCCGTGTGGAGAACCGCCGCTGAGACCTCATCGGGGACTGCGTTGCCCGAGGACACTCCGTGTGCAAATTGACTCGACGAGCGCAACACGGTCGGGCGGGAATCCCGAAACGTTGGCAGCTATGGAGGTCGGATGAAAAAGGCAAAGCCACGGGTGACGCTCGCCGAGGTGATGGCGCTGCTTGAGGCTCAAGGTCCTGATGAAGCGGATCGACGTCGACCACGAGCTGGCGCTTGAGTTGTGGAACACTGGCAACTTCGACGCCCGCAACCTCGCCGCAAAGATCGTCGACCCGGCCCGCATGGGCTCGGCCGATCTCGACCGGTGGGTCCGGGAGAGCTCCGCGTCGTCGATGTGCGGGAGCTACGTCGCCACGTTGGCCGCTGAGGGGTCTCTCGGCCTTGAAAAGGCGAGACAGTGGCTCGAGGCGCTGGCTGGTCGCTCATCGGCCAGTTCGCCCAACGGGACGAGGCGACCCCCGATGTGTTCCTCGAGGACCTCCTTTTGGAGATCGAGCGAACGATCCACAC
Source organism: Myxococcales bacterium (assembly GCA_009692505.1). Lineage (GTDB taxonomy): Bacteria > Myxococcota_A > Bradymonadia > UBA7976 > UBA1532 > SHZC01. Next base: position 24,222 of record SHZC01000036.1, on the reverse strand, counting down.
CGCGCCCAACGCCCAGCGGATCGGGATGAACGCGGCCGTCATCACCATCGGGTGCCGGAGCCCCCGCTTTGGGGAGCGGCCACGGCTGCCGCCAACCGGATCGGCAAGGTGGATGTGGACCACGGCGACACGGACTGCAAGACACCGGACGCGGCGCTCTACATCGAAAAGGAGTGGGCCCACTCCGCATCCCAGGGGTTCATGTCCCCCGCCGCCCAGGAGCGAAATCGTGAGATGCCGCGACGGCGATGTTAATGGGGTGAGGGGCCCATATGCGATTCAAGAGTGCAGCCGCCGCCGCCCGCGCGGAGAACAGCCGCCCCGACCTCACCGGCTCTGCGTCACGCCGACGCGCTTGCAGGCCCCCGGCGGGAGCGGACAGATCGAGCACTTCGGGCTGATGGGCCGACAGATCGTCTGCCCGAAGGCGACGAGGTGAAGGTTGATGGACCGCCAGTGTGGACGCGGCAGCTTCGCGCGGAGGCGAAGCTCGGTCTTCTCTGGGGTCTTGGTCCGCAAGTAGCCCCAACGGTTCGTGATGCGGTGGACGTGCGTGTCCACACAAATGCCGGGCAGCTCGAAGCCTTCGACGAGCACCAGGTTCGCGGTCTTGCGGCCGACGCCGGGCAGGCTGAGCAGGGTCAGAAGCTCGTTTGGGACCTGACCGTCGAAGTCGTCGATCAGGCGGCTCGCGATGGCGATGAGCTGCCGGGCCTTGGTCCTGTAGAAGGCCACCGGATAAATGAGGCGAGCAAGCTCGGCCTCACCGATCGCGAGCAGACCCGCCGGGGTCTCGGCGAGAGCGAAGAGCCTGGGCGCCACGACGGAGGTCGTCTGGTCGAGCGTGCGCAGCGAGAGGATGCAGCTGACGAGCACGCGAAACGGATCGCTCTCATGCTGGGCGACGAAGGCCAGGACCGGCGCGTCCGTCCAGGTCGGGAACGCTGCGGCGAGGCGCGCCATGGCGTCGTTGATGTCGAAGCGGCTCACGGCGTCAGGGACGCTTCGGCCTGCGATATGAGGGCCATGAACGAGACCTCGTCGAGCACCGTCACGCCGGCCTCCTGCGCCTTCTGGAGCTTGCCGCCTGCTTTGCCTTCGCTTCCGACGACGAGGTAGCCCAGCGCCTTGCTCACGCCGCTCGCCGCCTTGCCCCCGAGTCGCTCGACCGAGGCCTGGGCGTCCTCACGCTTCATGAGCGACAGCGTGCCCGTGAACAAGAACGTCTTGCCTTGGAGCGGGCCGCCGGTGGGTCGGGCCGCGCTGACTTCGACTTCGTCAATCACCTTGACGAACTCAAGGAGATGCTCGATGTGCGGGCCCATCGCGCGGAGGCCATCGGTCACCTTCGAGGCGAGCAGCGCGGCGAACTTCGGCAGGACGAGCAGATCGGCGGGCGCGGCGGCGCGGACCCGGTCGAGGCTCAGGAAGTGACCGGCGAGGCTCTTCGACGCGCTCGCGCCGAGCCCTGAGACCCCGAGCGCGGCGAGGAAGACTGCGAGCGGGACCTCGACATGGGCGGCGACCTGATCGACGAGCTTTTGGGCCAGCGTCTCGCCCATGCGATCGAAGACCACCAGATCGGCGGCGCGCAGGCGGTAAAAGTCGGCGGGCTCGGAGAGCAGGTCGTTATCGACGAGGATCTGCAACCAGGTGTCTCCGAACCCCTCGATGCCGATGGTGTCCACGAAGTGGCGCAGCACGCCGACGATGGCCCCAGCGCAGCCGGTCGTGCAGGAGCAGACCACCACGTCGTCGCGGACGATGAGCTTGAAGCCGCCCGTCGGGCAGGTCTCGGGATAGGTGATGGGACGGTCACCCGCTTCGACGACGCTTTCCAGATAGGGGATCACGCCGCCGCGCCGCACGGCCACGACGCGCGCCCCGAGGCTGAGCCCCTTGGCCTGAACCAAGCCCCAGTTGTGCAAGCTAATGCGGGTCACGGTGGCCCCGCTCAAGGAGACGGGCTCGACGATGCCGACCGGCGTGAAGATGCGTGTTCGGCTCACGCTCCACTCCACGTCTCGCAGGATGGTCAGGCCACTCTCGCCCTGAAGCTTGTAGGCCAGCGAGCCCCTGGGGTGGTGGGAGGTGAAGCCGAGGCGCTCCTGCTCATCGACGCGCTCCGCCCGAAAGACCACGCCGTCGATCTCGAAGTCGAGCGTGGCGCGGCGTTCAACGTAGCGCTCGTAACCCGCCTGGAGCGCGTCACGCTCGAGGACCTCGGACTCGACCGGCAAGAAGCCCCAGGACGCGGCGAGTCGAAGCTTCTCGGACTCCGTCACGCAACCCGCGCCGACGACGTCGTAGGCCAGAAACTGCAAGCCGACGGCCGCGGACTTATCGGGGTCCTTCTGCTTGAGCGCGCCCGCCGCAGTGTTCCTCGGGTTGGCGAAGTCGCCGGCCAGACGAGCGAAACGAGACAGGGAGAGGTAGATCTCTCCGCGCACCTCGACCGGCCCGACGACGCCTTCCGGCAGCCGGTGCGGCAGATGGTCAATCCGCTTGACGTTCCCGGTGATGTCCTCGCCGACCGTGCCGCTGCCGCGAGTCGCCGCCACCTCGAGCCGACCATCGACGCCGTATCGGATCATCGCCGCGCAGCCGTCAATCTTGGGGGTCATGATGACCGGGCCGACGAACTTCGCGGCCCAATCGCGGAGCGTCTTCTCGTCGTAGCACTTCTCCAGCGAGAGCATGGAGCGCGTATGCGTGACCGGTCGCCCAACGCGAGCCGCCGGATCGGGGCCGAGCGCGTCGAGCACGGCATGAAGGGGCGAGACCACACGCAGCCGCTCGACGAGCCGGTCAAACTCCGTGTCGAGCAGCTCAGGGCGATTCTTGTCCCAGTACAGCCGATTGTGGACCACGACCTCGGCGGCGAGCCGCGTCGCGTCCCAGTCGGCGAAGTCCGGAGGCAACATCGCGCCGTTGGCCATGACTTACGGAGCTCCCTCGACGGCCTGCACGACCGTGATGGCGACGATGTTGACGACCGCGCGCACCGAGCAGTCTCGCTCGAGCACGTTCACCGGCTTGTTCATGCCGCTCAGGATGGGCCCGACGAGCTCCGCGCCGCCCAAGTGACCCATGAGCTTGTAGGCGATGTTGCCGGCGTCCAGCGAGGGGAAGATCAGGACATTGGCCTCGGCGGTCCCGAGGTTGTTGAACGGGAAGAGTCGCTGCCGATGCTCCACGTCGAGCGCGGTGCCGACCTGCATCTCCCCGTCTATGGGCAGCTGAGGCTCGATGCGGCGCACGAGCTCGACGGCCTTCGCGACCTTCTCCGACTCGGGGAACCTCGCGCTGCCGAAGTTGCTGAACGAGAGCAGTCCCACGACGGGCTCGATGTCGAGGCTGCGGGCCAGTCGGGCCGTGGAGAGCGCGATCTCGGCGAGCTGCTCGGCCGTGGGATTCACGTTGACGGTGGTGTCGGCGAAGAACTTGATGCGGTCGGGCAAGATGACGATGTACGCGCCGCTCGCGCACTTCACGTCCTTGCGGACCCCGATGCATTGGAGCAACGGCCGAATCGTCTCCGGGTAGCTGCGCTCCATCCCGCTGACCATGCCGTCGGCGTCGCCCATACGAACCATGAGCGAGCCGAAGTAGTTGCGATGCTGGAGCATCCGCCGCGCCTCGGTCTCGGTCATGCCGCGGCGGCTCCGCAGCTTCCACAGCGCCTCGGCGTACTTCTCATAGCGGCGGTCAGTGAGGTGATCGAGGATCTCGATGCCCTCGAGCGATACGTCTGCCAGCTCGGCCGCGTGCCTGATCCTGTCGACGTCGCCGAGCAGGATCGGCACGGCGATGCCCTCCTCGCGGCAGATCTGCGCGGCGCGCATGATCTTCGGGTTCTCACCCTCCGGGAGCACGATGCGACGAGGGTGACGGGCGGCCTTGTTGATGACCTTCCGCATGACCTCGCGCTCACGCCCAAGCAGCCGCTCGAGGCGCTCCTGGTAGGCCTTCCAGTCGGTGATCGGCAGCCCCGCCACGCCGCTGTCGATCGCCGCCTTGGCCACGGCCGGGGCGACCCGCAAGAGCGCGCGATAGTCGAACGGCTTGGGGATGATGTAGTCGGGTCCGAAGGAGAGATGCGTCACGCCGTAAGCGCGCTTGACCTCATCGGGGACCTCCTCGCGGGCGAGCTGGGCCAAGGCGTTGACCGCGGCGATCTTCATCGCCTCGTTAACGCAGGTGGCCCGAACGTCCAGGGCCCCTCGGAAGATGAACGGGAAGCCGAGGACGTTGTTGACCTGGTTGGGGTAGTCGCTGCGACCCGTACACATGATGATGTCGTCGCGGACGGCCTTGGCCTCCGGATAGCTAATCTCCGGGTCCGGGTTGGCCATGGCCATCACGATCGGCGTCTTGGCCATGACCCGGATCATCTCCGGCGTGACGACGCCCTTGGCGCTCACCCCGACAAAGACGTCCGCGCCGACCATCGCGTCGGCGAGCGTTCGATGCGCCGTGGGGGTGGCGAAGCGCGCCTTGTACGGGTTCATGCCCTTGTCGCGGCCCTCATAGACGACGCCTTGGGTGTCGCAGAGCGTGAGGTGCTCGCGCTTGACGCCGAGCTGCAAGAACAGCTGCGCGCAAGCGAGCGCCGCGGCCCCAGCCCCGCTGAAGACGCAGCGGACCTCCTCGACCTTCTTGCCGGAGATGTCGAGCGCGTTGACGAACGCCGCGGCCGCAATGATGGCCGTGCCGTGCTGGTCGTCGTGAAAGACCGGGATCTTCATGCGCTCGCGCAGCTTCTCCTCGATGTAGAAGCACTCCGGCGCCTTGATGTCCTCGAGGTTGATGCCGCCGAACGTGGGCTCGAGCGCGGCGACGATATCCACGAGCCGGTCCGGATCTTCCTCGCGAATCTCGATGTCAAAGACGTCGATGTCGGCGAAGCGCTTGAACAAGACGCCCTTGCCCTCCATGACCGGCTTGCTCGCCTCGGGCCCGATGTTGCCGAGCCCCAAGACCGCCGTGCCGTTGGAGACGACCGCGACGAGGTTCCCCTTGGCCGTGTAGTCGTAGACCTTGGAGACGTCGCGGGCGATCTCGAGGCAGGGCTCGGCCACCCCCGGGGTGTACGCGAGGGACAAGTCGCGCTGCGTCTGAAGAGGCTTCGTGGGCCGGATCGCGATCTTTCCGGGGCGGCCTTCCGAGTGGTAGTCGAGCGCGTCTTTCCGACGAGACATACTTGGGCTCCTCGATCAGTCGGGGCCGTGCAAAGCCCATGAGGCCGGCGGGTGTAACACTCGGTCGCACGGGGTTCAATCGAGGCGCGTCGTGGGCAGAGAGGAGCGCCGCTTGCGAGCAGGTGTCTGACTGACGTAGGGAGTCCTCGAGTCCCGAAAGCACGGAGCCCATCATGAAGACCCGAGACCTTGGCTTGAGCCTCTTGCTCCTGAGCTGTGCGGACACGCCGGACCCGTCGCAGGGTGCCGGCCTCAAAGATCCGAGCGCGCCGATCCTGACCGGCAAGGCCGATGGTCACAACGGGCCGCTAGAGTCAGGTCGCTTGACTAATGGCGAGAGGGTAACGGTGGACCTCTCCGATCGGACGCTCGCCTTTCGCCTCACGAGCTACGGCCAGACCCAAGTCCGCCTCAGCCTCACGGCGACGGCCGGCGCGGTCGATCCCTACCTCATCCTCGAAGGGCCGCTGCCGAGCCATGAGGGTCGGGTCGTCGCTTTTCACGACGATGTGGGCGAGAAGGATCGGTCCTCGAGCCTGGTGGCGACGCTCATCGAGCCCGGTGCCTATCGGGTCCACGCGACGACCTACGCGCTGACGCAGGACGAGCCCTCGGTGGCCGGCAAAGTGACGCTGAGCTATGTCTGTGAGGCGGCCTGCGAGGCCAAAACGATGAGCCTGGGCGAGCTCATCGTCGCGCTGCGCGCCGACGTGGGTGATGCCACTCTGCGATCGCTGCTCGAGTCCACTGTGTCCACATTCTTCACGGACAGCGAGACACAAGCGGGGGTGATCTCCCAGCTCGACGGCCTCTTGGGCGGCACCCCGTTGGAGGGCTTTCCCGTCGTAGCGCTCTCAGCCATCGGGACCGCCCAGGCCTTGCTCGAACGGCCCGAGGCGCCGGTGGAGGCTCCGGCCGCAGAGACGTTTGTGCTCGACGAGCTGCTTCGGGAGCGGTGCTCGCCTCAGCGGTCGACGCTCGCCCCGCTGCACCCCTCCGTGCCGATGCTCCAGACCGGGAGCGCCCCGGACTACTCCATCGACGACTGCCGCCTGCAACGCGCTCAGGACCTCGCCCGGGTCTTGAACAACCTCGCCCTTGAGAACGGGTCTGAGGTCATCGCTCGGGTCGGCGCGGCCGAGACGAGCTTCACCACCGTCGAGGGCGTCTTTCAGGCGCTCATCGCAGCCGGCCACCGCGTCGTCGTGACCAATGATCGGTTCTTCGCCGACTTCCTCGGGCTGTCGTATCGAGGGGTCTCCGTCGCGGCCCCGGTCTGGCTGGACACCGGCCTCGCGACGACCGACGGGGGGACGCTGAGTCTGCCCGCGCCCCATAGTCACCACACGATTCGGATCAAAGGCCCGCTCGTCGACGCGACCTTGATGTTCTATCTGGGCGTCTCCGGCGGCGTGAGCTTCCGGGCGGTCGCGGGCGAGCGTCCGACTTGGACCGGCGGGCGGACCCTGTACACCTACGACAGCGATGCGGACCCCGACACGGTCCTCACGCTGATGGTCACAGCCGCTCGCCTCCGGAAACGCTGGGCCGAAGAGGGGCGAGGCCTGCCCGCGGAAGGCTACGGTCAACTCGGCGTCTGCAACGACTCGACGGCGGTGATGGAGTATGCGGTCGAAGGCACAGTGACGCTCTTTCCGCTGGCGCATGCCGCCGTCGAGTCGCCCGAGGGGGACGCCGACGAGATCACGCGGATCCTGGCCGCGCTCCCTTCGGACCTCGAAGGCTTTGACCCGGTGGATGCGAGCCGGCGTCTGCGGTTGACCCTGCCGTTCGAGGATCTGGCGTCGCTGCCGTTCGCTGGCCTGCGGGCAGCGATGCTGACCTTGCCGTAACGCACCCAATGTCGGCATGGAGGTGTCGTGAACGTCCGAAGGTCCCGTCCGTTCTTACAAGGCCTGGGCCTGACCCTGGCCGCCTGCCTCGGCTGCACGCCCATCGACGGGGCCCTGCCGCCACCGCTGCCCGCGACCTCCGACGCACGCCCCGTCGGCGACCTTGGGGGACTTGATCGTCGCGGCTTCGACCTCGCCCCTGTCCTGGAGGACGCCCACGTCGACGCGAGCCCGGCCCCGCTCGACCGGCCCTCCGACCTCGCGCCGGCCCCCCCAGATGCCCAAGCGCCGGACGCCGCGATCCCGGACGCCGCCGCGCTGATCGAGTCCACGGTGCTCCCGCGCCGGGCCTGCACGGTCAGACTTCAGCATCCCCTCAGGGGTGTCTCCGAGGTGTGGGTCGCCGGAGACTTCACCCGCTGGGCCGACGCCCCGCTCCCGATGGTCCGCGGCCCGGACGGCTTCTCGATCGTGCTCGGACCCGAGCAGGGGCTCTCCCCGGGCTCGGTCCATGCGTACAAGCTGATCGTCGACGGCCGCTGGCAGCTCGACCGCGAGCAGCGCGAACAGAAGTACGAGGGCGACTGCATCAACTCGGCGTTCCGCGTGCCGGACTGTGAGGCCCGGCCAAGGCTCGAGGTGGTCTCGATGGACGCTGAAGCGGGGCGGCTTCGCGCACGGATCCTGGCCGAGGCGGCGACGGTGGGCAGTCCACTCGGCCGGGTCGTCGTCAAGCTCGATGGCGTCCCGATCGTCCCCGTGCCGGATGCCCAGATCGAGGGGGCCTTCGACCTCGCCGTCGACGCGGTGGCGCTCGGCCGCCACGTGCTCACGGTGGGTCTTCAAGACGACGATGGCCGGGAGGCGGTCAATCAGCGACTCGCGGTTTGGGTCGAAGCGCAGGCCTTCGACTGGCGCGACGCGACCCTCTACATGTTGCTCATCGACCGCTTCGCCAACGGCGCGCGACTCAACGACCGACCCGTTCGCGGCGACGTCCCCTACCCCAATGACTGGCACGGTGGGGATCTCGAAGGGGCGCGAGCCGCGCTGGAGGCCGGCTACTTCGAGGCGTTGGGTATCAACGCCATTTGGCTGTCTCCGGTGAATACGCAAGCGGAGAACGGCTGGCCAGGTCGCGACGGGCCGCTCCCTTTCACGGGCTATCACGGGTACTGGCCGGTCTCGGCCCGCGAGGTCGAGCCCCGCTTCGGCGGCAACGCGGCGCTCCGGGACTTCGTGGCCGCCGCCCACTCGAGAGGCATCCGGGTCTTGCTCGATCTCATCAACAATCAAGTCCACGAGGACCACATCTACAACCGCGAGCACCCAGAGTGGTTTCGCACGGCCTGCGTCTGCGGCACCGACGGCTGCGGCTGGAGCGAGCGCCCCCTGGACTGCCTCTTCGCGCCCTACCTCCCGGACATCAACTGGCGCGTGCCGGAGGCCGAGGCCCAGTTCATCGCCGACGCCGAGTCCTGGGTCGAGGACTACGACGTGGACGGCTTCCGGGTCGATGCGGTCAAACACGTCGAGACCACGGCGGTCTACAACCTTCGGGCACGGCTCGACGAGCGTTTCTCGGCCCCGGGCGCTGCGCGCATCGGCTTGTTTGGAGAGACGGCCGTCGGCGAGTTTGATCGCTTCGACGACGGCTGCGGCGTGAGCTATGCGAGCGGCTACGACTGGATCTCGGCCTACGCCGCCAGCGGTGGGCTCGACGGGCAGTTCGATTTCCCAACTCACCACCGCGTGAGCCACGGACTGCTGACGGGCGAGGCCGGCCTCGACAGCGTCGGTCGCGCCCTCGAAGACGCCCGTGACCGCTACGCACCCGACGCGGTGCACGTGCGTTTCCTCGGCAGTCACGACAGCAACCGCATGGCCTCGCGAGCCGCTTTCGACTCGGCCGCCGACTGTCGATTCGTGTCGGGGCCCCCGTGTGAAAACCTGCCCGGCCTCACCGACGACGAGGCCGTGACGACCCGACTTCGCCGCGCCATGACCCTGCTCTACACCACGCCCGGCATCCCGCTCCTGTACTACGGGGACGAGGTCGCCTTGGCCGGCGGCAACGATCCGGACAACCGCCGCGACATGACCTTCGACGCCGCGCTCTCCGGGCTTGATATGAGCGGCGAGCGGCTGACGCCCCTGCAGGTCGGGCATCGATCTTTCATGTCGACGCTCGGGCAGGTGCGGCGGGAGAGCGTAGCCCTTCGACGGGGGGCCCTGCGGATCCTGGTCCGTGAGCCGGATGTGCTGGTCTATGCCCGCGAGGTCGACAGCGAGCTCGCCGTCATCGTCTTGCAGCGCGGCAACGGGGAGGTCGTGAGGGACGTCAACCTGCGCCTCCCTGTTGAGACCACTCGCGTCGCCCTCGGTCGCGGCTCGGTCGAGGGTCAGGCAGGCGGAACGAGGCTGAGGATGACCGGAGAGGCTGCGGTCTTTCTCACTCGGCTCGAGCCGTAATCGTCAATAACCTTGACCGTCAAGTGACTTGACCGTCAAGCAACCTGACCGTCAGAGCGACCCGTTCGCCAGTTCGAGAACCACGGCCGTGATCAACTCGGCGGTCCTTGAGAGGTGCGGGTAGTCAATCCGGTCGGCGGTGTCGCAGGGCTGGTGGTAACACTCGCTGTCCGGGGTGTGGAAGAAGAGGCCCGGCACACCGACGTCGGCGAAGGTCACCTGGTCGGAGAGGTCGCCTTCCGTGTCGAGGCCAAGGTTGAGGTCCGCGAAGTCGGTTCTGACCGCCTCGACGGCGGCGAGACCCGTGGTGCCCGGCATGGCGTCGAGCACGTAGAGCAAGTCCTCGTCGTCGTAGCGCCCGACCATGTCCATGTTCACGATGAAGACCGTGTCTTCGATGGACAGGCCCTCGGGGGGGTGGGCCACGTAGTGCTTCGACCCGTCGATCTCGAGCTCCTCGGCGCCGAACATTGCGAAGACGAGCGTGCGCTTGGGCCCGATCTCACGCGAGACGAGCGCGTCGGCCACCGCGAGCAGCGCCGCGACCCCAGAGGCGTTATCGTTGGCGCCCAAGCGTAAGTCCCCGTTCTCATCCTCGCCCAGGTGATCGTGGTGCGCCGAGAGCACGATGATCTCGTGGCCCACGTCGGGGTCAATGCCGGCCAAGACGCCGATCACGTTGGCCGTGTCGTGACCCTCGCTGTCCACGAATGGCTGGCTGAACCCGGTCCCGACCGACCCAACGCCCAAGCAGGCGAGCGAGGCGTTCAGATAGTCTCGGGCGAGGCGATCACCCTCGCTACCGGGCACGCGGCCTTTGAGCTCAACGGACGCGAGGTAGCCGATCCGCGCCTCGAGGTGGGAGACCGCGAACGGATCGTCGTCGGAGAGGCAGTCCTCGGGCGGGGGAACCGGCGTGCCGCCAGCATCGCGACCAGGCGTGCCGCCAGCATCGCGACCAGGCGTGCCGCCAGCATCGGCACCGGGCGTGCCCCCAGCATCGGGACCGGGCTCACCTCCGGCATCGGGCTCGGCGAACTCCAAGCCGCCTTTGCAGGACGACAGCAGGAGAAGGGCAGGCAGAACGAGGATGTGGTCGACTCTGGACCTGAACAAGAAAGGACCTCCGTATGAAGGGCCGCAGACTGCCACGCGGACCTTGAATCTCGAAGCGCCAAGGACGCTCGTCGCGCGCCGACCCCCTCCCTTGACCCGACGCGCTGCCCATGCGACGAGCACTGCATGACCCGCTTCGCCGACAAGAACGCGCTCGTCTTCGGGATCGCCAACGACCACAGCATCGCCTACGCCATCGCCACGGCGCTCGCCGCGGAGGGCGCGCAGCTGGGCTTGTCTTATGGGGACGAGCGCCTCGCGCGTCGGGTCGAGCCGCTCGCCGCGACGCTCAATGCCCGCTTCTGCGTTCGGGCGGACGTGGGCCGCGAGGAGGATCTCGAGATGGTGTTCGCGACGGCCGCAGAGGCCTTCGGGGGCCGGATTGACGTACTCGTTCACAGCCTCGCTTACGCCGATCGCGACGACCTTCTCGGCCCCTTCGTGGAGACAAAACGCGAGGGCTTCGGACGCGCGCTCGACATCAGCGCCTACAGCCTGATCTCGCTGACGCGCCGCGCCTTGCCGTTCATGGTCGAGGGCAGCTCGGTGCTGACGCTCTCGTACTACGGCGCCGAGAAGGTCGTGCCCGGCTACAAGGTCATGGGCCCGGCCAAAGCCGCCCTGGAGAGCGTGATGCGGTACCTCGCCGTCGACGTCGGCGCGAAGGGGGTGCGGGTCAACGCCATCTCCGCCGGTCCCATCCGAACCCTCGCCGCAGCGGGCATCCCCGGCTTCCGCGACATGCAAAAGGCGGCCACGGAGCGCGCCCCCTTGGGCCGCACGATCACCACCGCGGACGTCGCCCGCTCGGCCGTCTTTCTCCTGTCCGACGACGCTGCCGCTACAACGGGCGAGGTCCTTCACGTCGACGCCGGGTACCATCTCCTCGGTCAATAAGGGTTGGATGATGTCCCCTCTCAGATGCTCGATCTCGGCGCTCGTGGTCGTCGGCGCGCTGCCTGCGTGTACGCCCTCGAATACCAGCCCTGAAAAACCGCTGGCCGTGAGCCAGTCGTCGATCCGAAACGGCACACGTCAGCCCGAGGCCCTGCCCCTGTCGGAGGGACAAATCCTGTCGCTCGGCTGGCTTTTCCCCACCGGAGACCCGGGCCAGAACTTCTGCACCGCGACGTTGATCTCCCCCCACGCCGTCATCACCGCGAGCCACTGCACCTCAGGCAACGGGCCGCGGGACATCTCGTTTGGGATCGGCCTTCTGCCGTCGGACCCCGACGCGACCTTCCGCTTCGAGAGCATCTTTGAGCACCCCGAGCTCGATCTCGCCGTGCTCCTCCTCGTCGAGGACGCCACCGCGCGGGTGCCCGAGCTCGTGCCGATCCCCTTCAATGCCAGCCCGCTCGGCGCCCAGCACGAGGACCTCGAGGTCCAGGTCGGCGGCTACGGGGAGACCTACGACGCCCAGCGATACGGCCGGTACTTCGCCACGGTCCTGCTCGCCGAAGTCACCCGCGACGAGATCGTGGTCGACGGGCGGCAGCGTCAGGGCCTGTGTTACGGCGACTCCGGTGGACCGGTCTTCCTCGACCTCGGCGACGGCCCGGTGGTCGCGGGCGTCGAGTCCTATGGCGACGACACCTGCTTCGATATCGACCACCTGACGCGCGTGGATCTCGCAGCGGAGTTCATCGCGCCCATCTCCCGGGGTGAGTCGCCGCCGGACCTCTGCATGGGCGTCGACTACCTCGGCCACTGCATCGGGTCCATCTCGGAGTGGTGCGAGAACGGCGCGCTGCGACAGTTGGACTGCAACGACGACGGCCAGCGTTGTGCCTATGTCGACGATGAGACGGGCTTCTACTGCGTCGAGGGTGAGGCCTGCGGCGAGGTCACGCGGGCCGGGGCCTGTGAGGGCGAGCTGCTCGTCCGGTGTCGAGGCGATGAGCGGGTCTACGACGACTGCGCGCAGCGTGGGCTGACCTGCCGCACCGTCGAAGGCGGGGCGCGCTGCACGTCGAGCACCCTGCCCGAACCCGACGCGGGGGCGACGCCCAAACCCGACGCGGGGGCGACGCCGGAACCCGACGCGGGTGTCGGGCCTGCCGATTCCACCACCGCCGACGCCGCGCCCGCCGACGTCAATCAGGCCGATGGCGCGCTCGGTGTAGTCGACGGCTCGCCTGAGTCCAGCGAGCGCCGCTCCGGAGCCGGGGATTGCGCCTCGACCCCGAGTCGGAGCAGCGGGGCCGTGCCTCTCTCACTCCTCGTCGCAGCCATGCTCCTGCGCCGACGCAGACGTTAGACGGGCAGTTCAACCGGACGCTCCGTCGATCCTCGCGAGCGACGGCACCTCCTCGACGATGGCCGCCCAGATCGCCTCCGGCATCGACGCACGCACGATGGGCTGATGAGCCGCCCAATGTTCGGCCGAGCTGACCGCCTTCAGCGCCTGCACGAACACGCGTGTCGCCGTCGCTGCAGGGTTCTTCGTGCTGCCGAACGTCGAAAGCGACCGGACGCCGTGGGCAACGAAGTGCTCGAAACCACCGTGCGCGATCCCGGCGGAGACACACCACTCGGCGAACTTCGGTGCTTTGGGCGCGGGCAGCTGGACGACGAGGGGCTGTAAGACCTCTTCCTCACTCAGGAGGTGCGCCTCCGCGGTACGGCAGTACGTGCCGAACGCCACCCGCAGCGCGTCGATGCCATCGTTCACGGCCGCCGTCACCGCGGCCTGATCGGCGTGCTCCTGGGCATGCTCGGCGAGGAACTTCCCGGCTTGCGCGGCGCCGTCGAAGTAGTGGTCGAGCATCGCGACGGTGCCTCGCCCGGCGCCCTCTACGCCGTCCTCCATGGCCGCGTGGACGGCGATGGCGGCGGTGTAGTCGAGCCACGCGATCGAAAACCCCGTGATATCCCCGGCCTCGAGACAGGGAGTCAGGACCTTGTAGAGATCGTTGCGTAACTCTTAATGGTAATTGCGCATGACCGCTGGGGCGGAGGCCGGGGGCTCGTTCGTGCTGCTGGTCGTCACATCGACTCGTGGTGTCCGGAAAATGGGGGCAAGACCATTAGTCAACCACCCGGGGCCAGTCCAAGCCGAAGCTCGGGGGGCCCACCACGTCGCAGTCGTCGCCGTCGATGACGAACATCTGATAGTCAAGTCGCTGGTCCATCTCCAGGATGCTGTTGATCGACAGCGGACCGACGTGCAGGAAGAAGACGCGGTCGCGGTTCGTCGGCTCGACGATCACGCACTGCTTGGAGTTGCCGCGTGAGACGGCGAACGTGGCCCCGCGGAGCATCTGGTCGGAGTCGTAGATCTCCAAGTAGAGGTCCCCGTCGTCGCCGTAGAGGAAGGGCACGACGATCGAGCGCGTATCGTTCGCGTCGACCTCGATCCGGAAGAAGTCCTCGTCGCGCGGCTGGCCTTCGCAGATCCACTGCGTCGCGCGCCCGTTGACGATGCCGCTCCCGAGGTTGGTCGCGTCCGCCACATCCTCGTTGGGCTCGTCCTCATCGGGGTTGCACTCGAAGACCTCCTCCTCGACGAGCACGTTCATGTCGTAGCGCACGTTCGGGAACCCCACGCCATAGACCCGGATGAAGTATTCACCTGCGGGGCGGTTCCGGAGCACGACCGTCTCGTCGTCCAGGTTGCTGTGCCCCTGGACCTGCCCGGCGTTGTCTGCGAAGCCGTTGCCGTCGCGGTAGATGTCCACGTCGAGGTTGCCCTGGGCGAAGGTGAAGTCGAGCGTCAGGGTGAGATCGGCGATCGTATCGAGCGTGACGACATACCAGTCCTCATCTCCGTCGAGCCCACACAAGGTCAAGTTTACTTGACGACCGCTACCGATGGCCGTCGCGTTGGCCTGCAGCTCGTTTCCGCCGGCCGCGTCGAAGCGATCGGGCGTACACAGGAGGGGTGAGGTCGTCCGATTGACGGACAGCTGATACTCGGCCTGCGTATCCCCGATGCTGGTGACGGCGACGAAGTAGGTGCCGGCCGGGAGGTTTGCGGCGCGGGCGGCGTTTCGGGGCTCGCTTGATTGTCCCTGCAGGCCGACCCGCTGACCCTGCGCGTTGAGGATCTCGACCCGCGTGTCGCCCGCGGCCGGCGCGTCCGACCGATCGATGAACGCGTCGAGCGTGTCGTTGTCGGTGAGGACGACGCTGTACCAGTCTGACTCTCCGCCACACAGCCAGAGGTCGGGCACCTGCAGATCCATGCCCGGGACGAGCTCAGTTCCGGCGCCGTCGATTCTCATCCGGGTGAAGCCGGGCAGCACCATGAGGTCGAAGGCCTCGGGCCGCACGTCGTTGGGCTCGGCCTCATCGTCGATACACAAGGCGCGCTCCCGGTCGACGGCGACGGTGAGGTCGTAGTCCCCGGCCGGGGCGTCGGCGCTGCCTGTGGTCTCGAAGACACGTACGTAATAGGTGCCGTCGAAGATCCCGGCGTTGAACTGCGGGATCGAGAACTCCACGGTGCGCGCCCCATTGGGGCCCATATTGAAGCCATTGGGCTCGAAGACCGGGGGCGTGTTCGGACCGGGGACCTGCGGACCAAAGATCTCGAAGCTCAGATCGGCGCCACCGCGCACGTCGAGGCGCACGGTGACGCCATCTCGGTTGCCCATTCGGACGCTGAACCAATCTACGTCCGAAGCACAGAGCGTGCGGTCCGCGACGGTCTGGCTCTGCATGAGCTGCGCGAGCGGGAGGCGGGTCGCGCTGAGGGCCGAGTCATCCCCCGGACCCGCCTCGGCCTCGTCCTCCAGGCAGACGCCGGGCGCGACGAGATCGATCATGAGCCGGTAGGTGTTGCGGTCGAGACCGCGTGCGTAAACCTCGATCGAATAACGCCCGCCCGCGGCTTCGACGCCGTTGCCGGGGAAGACGAAGCTCTCGTCGTCGTCGGCGCTCTCGCTCCGGGCGACGACGCTCCCCGCGGCGTCGTAGAGCTGCATGTCCAAGTCGCCGCTCGCGTGCTCGAACTCGATGGAGGCGCGGATCGTGTAGCCGGGTCCGGGCGCGTCGAACCGGAAGAAGTCACGGTTTCGGTTGCAGGCGGACAGCCGCGGATTGACGCCGCTGTCGTAGTGCGTCCCGTTCTCGAAGTTGAGCGCGGCGGCCGTAGCCAAGTCGTCGTTGGGCTCGTTGACGTCCTCGCGGCAGCCCGCGACGCAGCGCTGTGTCGCGGCATCGCAGACCTCCAGCTCCGGGCAGTCCGCGTGCTCGGCGCAGGGGGGATTGCACTGACCCTGGAGGCAGAACCAACCGGCCCCGTTATTGGAGACGCACTCAGCATCGAGGCTGCACCCCAAGCCACACTCGCGGTTCTGCTGGCAGGTATTGTCGCCGGGGCAGTTATCGGGCTCCAGACGACAGCCGGGGGAGCAGACTTCGCCCCCGCAGAACTGGGCGTTGGGGCACTCCTCGTCGTTGGCGCATATCCGGTACTCGCAGGTGTGGGTGTTGCTGTTGCAGTTCTGGCCGTTGGGGCAAGGGAAGCGGTCGTCCGGGCGGCAGCCGACCTCGCAGCGACCCGCGTCGCTGCAGTACGCCGTCTCGTCGCAGTCGTCGTCCGACTCGCAGCGGTTCTCGCAGGGGTTGGGGTTCACACACGAGGCGACGCCGTCAACGATGTCGGAGCAGTCGGCGGCGACGGCGTAGGTGCAGGCGTTTGCGGCGTCGCAGCAGACCACCGTCGGCTCGCAGGCCCGCGTATCGGCGTTGCAGCGCTGGGGACGACCGTCGGCGGCCGACGCGCAGGGATCGGGCTCGACAGCCTTGCAGCCGGGCACGCAGTCGCCGTCCAGGCAGTAGAGGTCGGCTGCGCAATTGAGGTCCTCGGAGCAGTTGGACTCGAGGACGCAGACCCGGTCGACGCAGAGATAAGCCTCGACGCAGGTGTTCGGATCGTACCGGCACCCCACCTCGCAGCGGCCCCGGATCACGTCCTCGGGGCGGTCGCAGTAGTAGCCCTCACTGCACGTCGCGTCGGTCATGCACTCGAGCGAGTCGACCACGGCCGGCACATCCGTGGTCCCGGGGCCGAAATCTCCGCCGCCGAAAGGATCTCCTCCGTTCGATCCGTCCTTGCTGCCGGAGCTCCCCCCCTCGTCTCCACAGGCCGAGAGCACCAACGCCACCGTGAGCCCAAGAACCCTCTCCATCGTGCACAACATCCTCATGAATTCCCCCGTGCCGGTGAGTCGTTTTTATTCCACTTCCGCCACAGTAGTTCATGGGCCAAAAGCCACACAACCATTGAGCCACAGAGGCTCCGGCGACTAGGATGCGCGCGGAGGTGAGTCATGCTTGTCGATCGTAGACCCCAGACCCACAGCGTCGTCCTGAGCCTTGTCTCGGCCTTCCTGGCCTTCTCCACGCTCGCCTCCACGCTCGCCTCCACACCCGCCTTCGCGCGCGTCTCGTGGCAGAAACTCGACCTCTCGCAGGCCATCGAGCGCGCCCGGATCCAGAAGAAGCAGGTGCTCGTGGATGTCTGGGCGACCTGGTGCGGCCCCTGCCAGGACATGGAGGCGCAGGTCTTCAGTCGGCCCGACGTGACACGGGCGATGAAGCCGCTGGTCAAAGTGCGCGTGGACGCCGATACGCCCGCGGGCAAAGCGGCGATCGAGCGGTACCACGTCGTCGGGTTTCCGACGTTTCTCTTGCTCGACGGCGAGGGCCGCGAGGTTGATCGCCTCATGGGCTTCGTCGAGCCCGCGAAGTTCATCGAGGTGCTCGCCGGTTATCGCCAAGGCAAGGGCACCCTCGCCGAGCTCGAAGCCCGATTCGCCGCTGCGGGAGGCGACGCCGAGCTCGCGGCCGCGATCGCCCAACGCAGCGCCATTCGAGGGGAGCTCGCCCGCGCGGAGGCGCTCCTGCCCCTCGTCCTCGCCGCCGATCCCAAGAACGAACGCAAGCTCGCGGCCGCCACCCTCTTCGAGGTCGCCTACTCCGGCCACCTCCGGCTCGGGGGGGATCCCAAGAAGGCGGAGGTGCTGCTCGCGGCACTGTCGAGCGGATTCCCCGACGCTCCGGAGACGAAGCGGATCCCCATGGCCCTCGCCAAGGCCGCTCGGCAGGCTGGAGATCTGGCGCGCACCCGCTCGCTGCTCGACAGCGTCATCGCCCAGAGCCCCGGCACCTCGAAGGTCTACAACCAGGTCGCGTGGTTCTGCTTTCGCGAGGGCTACGATCTGCCCTTCGGCATCGCGACGGCGCGCCGGGGCCTCGAGGTTGACGCTAAGGACGCGGGCCTCTGGGACACGCTCGCCGAGGTGCTCTTCAAGAGCGGGGATCGGGCGGGCGCGCTGGTGGCGATCACCAAAGCGGTCGCCCTCGACGGCAAGGACCCCTACTTCCGGTCCCAGACGAAGAAGTTCAGTCAGAGGTGATCTTACGACCTCAGCGCAACACCAGCTGCGTCGAGCCGACCCCGTCTCCGATGACCCAACAGGTCCGAAGATCGGCCTCGAAGCCGGGGCAGGCCCAGAGCGCGAACCGATCCGCGACGCGGGCCTGCTCCGAGTAGTCCACGACATCTATGGTCGTGCCCACATCGAGCTTGACCTCGTCGTCGAGCAGCAAGAGCAGGTACGCGCCCCCGCCGCCGAGGGAGACGAAGTCCTCCTCCTGACCGCTGAACTCCGGCTCATTGAGGGCCGCGTTCATATCCGTGGCGACGCTTTGGCCATGGGGATCGAGGACGAGCGCCTCGAGCACCTTGACCGCATAGGACTGCGAGGCGCGCTGGGTGATCACGACGGCGTCGAGGTCGTAACCGGGCGTCGCCGAGGAGAGGCGCACTTGATCATCCGCGGTCCGGTCCACGATGAGCAGCGTCCTCGCCTCGCCCCACGGGGACTTGCTAGGCGCGGCGTCCGGCTGGAGCAGGGGCTTCTCGGCGTCTCTGCGCGGGGGCGTCAGGTCCTCGAACGGCTCGAAGTCCAGCGAGGAGGCGTCCCGCTCCGGTCGGGGAAACGGGCCGGGATCCTCGGAGGCCACGCAGCGACCCTCCTCCAGGGTGAAACCGCGCGCGCAGTCCTCGGGCGTGAGGATGCAGGCCGACAGCGAGAGGGCGAGGGTCAGGCTCGGAAGCGTCAGATGCACGCGCCGACTTTGACGCGGCTTCGAGTGGCGCGCAATGCGCCCGAGTAGACCCCATAGGAGTCGGGCCGCCCCACAGCCATCAGACTCCGTTCGCTACACAGCGCGCCTCACGACAGACCTCGTCCCCGGGGCAGTCGCAGTCGGCGACGCAGGAGAGCGCCGCGGGCAGGACGTCGACGCAGAGGCTCGTCTCGGTCTCGCAGCGCTGCCCTTCGGCGCAGTCGCAGTTGCAGATGCAGGCCATCGGCACCGGGTCGGCGGGCGGCGGCGTGACGATTGGGGCGGGCAGGGCAGGCGGGGCAGGCTCCTCACAGGTCAGCCCGCGGGCCCTCGCGCCCTCATCGTCGCAGATGGGTGAACATCGGCCCGCGCTGCAGACGGCGCCGTCCCCGCACTCCCCGTCCACAAGACAGACCGCGCGGCAGGTGCCCTCGAGACAGACCGCGTCGGAGTTGCAGTCGAGATCGCTGCCACACCGCGCCGACTCGAAGCAGGCCCCCTTGAAGCAGATGCAGCCGAGCATACAGTCGCCGTCGCGATCGCAGGCCGTCGGGGCGATGAGAGGCTCGGCGCCGATGCAGAGGCCGTCGTCCGTGCAGCGCATGGACGGGCCGCACTCGTCATCGAAGATGCACGCCGCCTGTCCACCATCAGGCTCGGCCAGCCCACCAATTCCAATCGGCAACAGCTGTGGCGGCTCGTCGCAGGCAGGCTCCATGGGCGGGCAGCCATAGAGGGACGAGGCAAGAAGAAGCAGGCTCAGGGTTCGTTGGATGTTCATCTCAAGCTCCTCGACGTTTGGGTTCGAAGGCTGAGTTCGCAAGGGTCGTGCCCTTGAGCGGATTGGCTTTGGAGGCCGTCGCGCGGGCCTCACCGTCAACGGAGATTCACACCGCCGACGCCCTCGCGTTCACACCCTCAGCGCAGCTCGACGCCCTGAGTGAGTCGGAGGTGCGCGAGCGTCGCGTCGAGCTCGAACCGTGGCTGATACCCGAGGACCTGGCGCGCCGGCTGGTCGTCGACCATGCAGACATAGCGGAGGTGGTCAATCTCGGGCGGCGGGAAGCTCGTCAGGCGCATCCGCCACATCCGCTCGAGGGTCGGCTCGGCGAGGAAGTGGGGGAAGTCGATGATGTTGGCGTCGAGGCGAGAGAGGATGTCCGAGAGCGGCACGGGCATGCACCCCGCGACGTTGAAGACGCCCCTCAGGCCGGGCTTGAGCGCCTCGATGATCGCGCGGGCCACGTCGTCCTCGTGGATGAGCTGAATCATCGGATCGAAGCCCGCGAGCCTGGGGATTTGTTTGAGGCGGAGGTAGTTGCTCGGGGCGTTCTTGACCGCGCCGATGATATGCACCGGACGAAGGATGACGGTCTCCACCTCCGGATGTTTCCAGAAGAAGCTCTGGCCGCACATATCCAAGGCGATGAGATCGCGGATCTCTCCGAAGCGGGTGCCGCCCATGAGCGGGGCGTCCTCGGTCAGGAACTGGGGGTTCTCCGCGCGGGGTCCGTAAACGTTGGCCGTCGACAGGAGGATGAGCTTGGGGATCCGGTGGCGCACGCAGTAGTCCATGACCCGCGTCGTGCCCTTGATATTGAACGTGTGGTGTTCCTCGCTGCTCGTGCGCGGGTCGTGCATCACGTTGAGGTGCACGACGGCGTCGAAGGCTCCGGCGCGGAAGATCTCCTCACAGCGCTGGCGTCGGATGTCGATTTGATGGGTCTCGACGTCGCGGGGCCCACCGTGAAGCGGCCGCCGATCGATGCCCACGACCGTGCACGTCCGATGAAGCAGTTGCGCGAGGCGGCGACCGAAACGCCCGCTGATGCCGGTGATCGCGACTCGAGGTTCGACGCTCAAAACATGACCCCGCCACGGTCTGTCAGGCCGCGCCTCAGGAGGGCTTCAATCGCCTTACGGACCCGGTCGACCTTGGCGGAGAGCACGGCCTCCTCCTCGTCTGGATCGCCTTCGAAATAGATCGGACGTCCGAAGTTGATGCGGTACTTCACCGGCAGAGGCAGGAGCCCGAGCGGGCCGAGCAGCGGGAAAAACGGCGTGACGGGGACGGCCGGGATCTTGAGCAGATTGGCCAGGGGTTTGGCGTTCCAGATGGCCGGGAACTGTTCCTCTGCGCCGACGACCCCAATCGGCACGATGGGCGTCTTGGTCTCGAGCGCCAGGCGCATGAAGCCGTGCCCGAACTCCTGGAGCTGGTAGGCGTGATCGTAGGTCTTGCTGATGCCGCGCACGCCCTCCGGGAACACCAGGACCGCGTGGTCCTGCAGGAGCAGCGTGCGGCAGTTTTCGGGCGTGCCGAGCACCTGACCGAGACGCGCGAAGAAGGTGCTCACGAAGGGCAGAGACGAGACCCAACGCTCGACCATCGACCGCACGGCGCGGGGCGGCTGGCCTTCAAGGAGCAGGGCTGCACCGATCATGAGCCCGTCGATGGGGACCTGCCCGCTGTGATTGGAGACGAAGAGGACGCGGCCTTCGGGCAGGCCCGTCAGGCCCGTGGCCTGCACGCGGAAGTACTCATGATAGAGAAACGACAGAGCCCCGGCGACGGGCTTCAGCGCGTCGGGATCGAAGCCGAAGTCGTCCGTCGGCCGGTCGCCGAGCTCCTGCTTCAAGCAGTGAATGCGGTCCATCAGCTCGTCAGGCACGCGGCGCTCAAGTGCGCGGAGGGCTGCGGCCGTCAACGGGGCGAGGGAGGCCGACACGGGGCACATTCAACCACCGAAGGTCGCGGTCGGATAGCCCCCGGGTCTATTCTCCTCAACCGTGAGTCAAAAAGATCCCTTCATCGGCGTCGTGCTCGGTGGCCGCTACCGCGTGGAATCCCCCTTGGGCGTCGGCTCCATGGCCGCCGTTTACCGGGCGCACGACGAGCGCACGGGCGCCACTGTGGCCGTGAAGATCCTTCATGAAGACCTCGGCTTACAGGCGTCGGCGGTGCGGCGTTTCATCGCTGAGGCGCATCACGGCGGACGACTGGAGTCGAGACACTGCGTCAAGGTCCTTGACCGTGGCGAGGTCAACGAGCGGCAGCCCTTCCTCGTCCTGGAGTTCGTGGCCGGTCGCACCTTGCGTGAAGTGCTCGAGGTCGACGGTCCCCTGCCCGTGGAGCGCGTCGTTCAGCTCGGCTTGGAGATCGGACGTGGGCTCGTGGACGCCCACAAGAAGGGCCTCGTGCATCGGGACATCAAGCCCGAGAACATCATGCTCGTGCCGGAGCTCGGCGAGCCCGACTATGCCAAGATCCTGGACTTCGGCATCGCACGGGAGACGGCTGGCGCAGGGCACGGCACGCAGGTCATCGGCACGCCGAAGTACATGGCCCCCGAGCAGTGGACCGGTGCGACGCCCGATGCCCGAGCCGACCTCTACGCGCTCGGCTGCGTGCTCTACCACATGGTCTCTGGCCGCTCGCCGTTCGAACTCCAAAGAGGGGCCGTCGAGACCGACGAGCGGCGCATCCTCCAGCACTATCACGCCTCGCACATGAACCGGGAGCCGGCGCCGCTCGAGCTCCCGACGACCGCGCCGCTCGCTCGGTTGATCGTCGATCTCATGCAGAAAGAGCCGCACAAACGACCGGAGTCTGCGACGGCGGTCGTCTCGAGCTTGGGGGCCATGAGAGGTATCGCGGGTGTGGGCGAAGGGGCCGCGGAGTTGGTCGCGGACGACGCCACCTTCGAGGACCACGACGCCCCCACTCAGGCGATGCTCAGCCCAGGTCTGATGAGCACGCGCCTGACCGCTCTGGAGCCACCGCCCGTCACGGTCGCCGACGTTGAGCTGCCCCCGGTCGCCGATTTCGAGGAGCCCACGGTCGACGACCTCCTCACGGTCCCTGACTCGGCTTCACCCGGGCAGCAAGAAGGCGAGGAGCCGGCGACGACAATGAGGACCTCTCCAGCGCGCTTGAAGCCCGAGCCGCCGGTCTCGCGGTCGGGCTTCTGGATCTTCAGCGTCGTCGCGGCCATCGTCGCCGGCGTACTGGTTGGGCTGCTCATCACCTGAGGCCTTCTCACCGCCTGACGGCGAGGCCCGGCCCGTGCCCTCAGCCCCCGGTGATCTGCTGCGTGGTCACGAAGTGCAGCTTGCCGGTCTCGGCGAGCACCTCGGGGCCGTGTCGCCGCACGAGCTCCCGCCCCACGGCGAGCGTCGGCGCGCCTGCCCCGGGGCGCAGCTCGACGTCGTACCGTTTGCTCAGGGCGCGAAGACACCGCATATACGCCGATCGGGCGAGCACGCTGGCGGCCGCGACGGCCGGGTCCTCCTCCGCCTTGGTCCGCAGGGTCAAAGCGACGGCCTTGCCCTTCTCACCCAGGTACCCACGCACGACCCGCTCCTCTGCGAACTTGTCGATGAGCACCCAGGTCGCGGCCCCCTTTTCAAGCAGGTTCTCGATGACCTTGGCGTGGGCCCACGCGAGCATGAGGTTGAGGTTGCGCGCGCGGCCGTACATCTCGTTGTAGCGGGCCGGCATGATGACCAGCTCCTCCCACGGGCCAAGCGACCGCACGGCCTCGACCATCGTGGACATCCGGTCATCGCTGAGTTTCTTGCTGTCGTCGATGCCGAGCTCGGCGAGGATCTCGATCGCCTTTCGCGGGAGGGAGACGCCGGCGACCACGAGCGGCCCGAAGTAATCCCCCTTCCCTGCCTCGTCCGTGCCAATCCACTCGGCCGGGAGCGGCTGCGGGTGCTTGCCCAGGGCGCGGTGATAGGGGCGCGTCTCGGGCGTATCGTCGCCGAGCAGCGCCCGGTAGACATCGGCCTCCGGACCCTGGAGCAGCAGCTTGCCGGACGTGTAGAACGTGGCGTTGCAGCCGGGGCCCCGGGCCTGCCAGAAGGCGTAGGGCGCGTCCCGGATCTCGAAGCCCTTGTCGAGGAAGAACAGCTTCAGCCGTGGGGCTTCGAGCGGCGCGAGAGGCAGGGTGAACGTCTGGGGCAAGGCCATCGTCAGATCGATTGCGCGCAGTTGGGGATCGGGACGCGGTCCGAACGGTCGAACCGGGAGACGGGCAGGCCGGCCGCGAGGAGGCGGTTGGCGTCGATCAGGTCGTCAACCCTGATGAAAGAGACGTCTGCTTGGTCGTATGCGGCGGCGTAAGCGGCGGCCCGTGCGGCGTCGTCGCGGAGCTCTTCGAATCCGTCGGTCGGCAGGCGGGTTTCCCGGTCGATGCGGGCGAACCTGAGGTTGGCCCCCTGGAACGATGCGCGGCTGAGATCGGCACCACGCAGATCGGCGAACATGAGGTTGGCGTTGCGAAAGGAGATCACCGGGTCGCCGTCGCCCCCCATTCTCAGGCCCTGCAGGTTGGCGCAGCGGAGATCGACCCCCTCGAAAGATGCACCGCCATTGAGGGTCACATTCTGGAGATTCGCCCGACGCAGCGAGGAGGCGCCGAGACCCGGAGGCGTCGGATTGGCGTTGGGATCTAGGCCCGCAATCGGCTCACTGCGGAAGAAGCGGGTGATGC